>NZ_MPRL01000150.1:0-1378 GCF_002020875.1 Solemya pervernicosa gill symbiont
CGGGGCGCCGCAGGCATAAACGGTCGCGTGAAGTTTTTGCTGTTTGCTTGGGCTTGGATGCCCAAAACAAACTCTCGCAAAAATAGCGACTCCCCTATTATTAGAGAGATAGTTATGAGAGCTATTGGCGTTATATTGCAATATAAGAGCCGTCCACATATTGCAATATATGTGTCGTCCACATAATCAACTGTTAGAAGGCAAGGAATGTATAAGTCAGCCATCATAATAAGCGGTTTCACCTTTGCTCTCTTAGCTTGTGTCGAACCTGTGAAATACAATGTTTGCATTTCTCAATCTGATGAAGGATTTATAGCACCACTAAGTGACGAATTATCACACCAGGGCATAGAGCATCAGATTAGAGGAAATCAGCTTTGTTACAAAAGCATTGATAAAGAACGTGTTAGCAGGGCAAGAAGTTTGGTTTCATCATTCAGGAATAGTGTGGCTACTGTACTGAGAGATGAGGCTACTGAGAGAAGGATTGTAGAGTGGCTTCTTATGGAGAAGAAAAGCTATGAGATCACTAAAACTACTGATGGTGATAGGTTTTTGATGGTTCACTCCGAAAGCAAAGGTGATTCAGAGCTAAATAGAAAGAAACTAATTAGTATAGAAAGGGGTAGTTAATTATGCCTTCTAACAATCAGCTCAAGCCGACCCGCCTCCGCGGCACTTATTTTGTGCTGTATAGCACAAAAACAAGCCCCGCTACGGTGGTCGGCTTAGCAAAACGTTATGTGGCATGTATATGAGTGACCTGAAAGTATTCAGAATTATTTTAATTTTCGCTGCGCTATTTTCTTCCGCATGCGAGCAACGAACTGCGCCCTGGGAGGCTGAAGCAAGAGATGTAGAAGCCACGTTGTTGTGGTTAGACGATGCCGACCCGATACGGATGGCCATTGATGATCTTGGTAGCAACAGCATTAAATTCTACCAGGTTTGCTCATATTCCTGTGCTAGCGTTGGTATTGGGTATTTGAACGGAAAGCGATGTTTTCCACTAGTTGAGCACATTCCTATAAAAGGAACCTCGGACATAATACTTTCCGAAGAGCATGAAAGATTAATGGGTGTCGCTCACAGATTTGCTACACAATACAACACCGAAGTTGCGAGGTTTCTGAATGATAAAGGTGTCTCTAAATGCGATCATGGTGTTGATTGGGGTGCTGCTCGTAATTCGTTAACAGATTTTGTGTGGTCCCTGAACAGGGATATTTCTAAACAAGGGCATGTTGGCGCATACCCAGTGAAGAATAAGTGGGGTCAGATTGAACCTCCCCCAGTTTAACGGGTACTTTTAATAAGCGACAATGTCGCAATAGGAGTATCCAAATGACTAGAAAACGCAAGCCATATAAGACCTACA
>NZ_MPRL01000151.1:0-1359 GCF_002020875.1 Solemya pervernicosa gill symbiont
CGGGGCGCCGTAGGCATAAACGGTCGCGTTAAGTATTTGCCGCTTGCTTGGGCTTGGACGCCCAAAACAAGCTTCCGCAAAAATAGCGACTCCCCGATAGAAAAGACGATTCTGGACTTTCCCCGGACAGTCGCTTCCTCCAATTCATTACGTGTTGGTGAATTTCTGATTCATTATCGAAGTCATCTACTTTCTCGAAGCCTTTGTGAAGTAAAACTTGACCATCTGGAGTTGATAGATATGAATCAATGTCACAGCAAAAATAGATTGTGTGGTGGTCTAATGGCTCGTAGAGGTCTTGCCACAGATTCATGAATATGTTTTTGTCTGACAACGATGCATAGTCTTTCTCTTCTGCCCATATTCCAGGTAGAGACTCAGGGAGTCCTTTCATGCCAAAAGATTCCATTTGTAGCCAGTAATCTTCTATGTCCCTAATCTCCGGGCTAGGAGAAAACAACCAATGCCCTCTGCCATGTTCTTCTTCGGCTGCAATAAGGTTATTGTCGCTAGAAAACTGTATGAGTTTGTCAATTTCTACTTCCATAAAACTAGTCCATATTTTGTTGTGGGTGTTCTACTTGTTTTTTTCAGTTATATCTAGCCTTCTAAATTTTCCCCACATAATACTAGTTTGGATGCAATACCAGATAATGTTATTTGTACGAAGGCATCTGCTGAGTGGTCAGCCTCTTGAAGGTATTCCAGCGCATCCCCTTGGGCTTCCAGCCGTTGCCGTTGAGGATGCCCGGCTCCCATCCCAGCTTGTCGCGGATTCGGTCAGCTTTCCTTGCTGCCCGGTCATCCCAGGTTTCCCGCTGGCTTGGATAGGCCAACTGGTAACAGTGACGGCAGGCAAAGATGCCGCCGCCATAAAGGATCGCCACGCGCCGACCACAACCACGAGCGGGGCAGAGGAACCAGGGGCGTTCGCCGCCAAGATTACAGGCCGTCCAGTCCAGATACACCGGGTAGCTCTCGTCTTTCCAGTCCTCTCCGCCGCTCCGGTGCCGGTAGGTGAGAACTACCCGATTTGATTCAGTGCGTACGCGGATGGAGGCGACTACTTCACCATGCTGTGACCATTGCCAGCCGAAGGATTGATGCGCGGCGAGCAGGCCATCCCGTTTCCAGCGCCGCACGTCGATAGATCGGTAATCGTCGGTAGAGTCTTTCGAGCCCCAGTACCAATGCCGTCCGCTACCCATGCCGCCCATGTTCGCCTCCCGTTTTTTTAACCGAAATCATTTGGAAAATTCACCTTCGCTGACCGCCATGGATAGCGAAGCGAAGGCGGTTAGTCCGCGATAGTCGACGCCGTCTGCCTATTCGTAGTTGAGAGCGCGAGCGAACGACGAA
>NZ_MPRL01000152.1:0-2314 GCF_002020875.1 Solemya pervernicosa gill symbiont
CTCTGCACGGAATTCTTCTGTATATCGTTTGAAAGTCATAAACACCTGCCTTGTCCTTTTTGGACATTGTCAGGTGTCTACGGCGTTAGGGGAAGTCCAGTGATGGGAAACGGAAAGTTTGCCGAGGAATTCAAGCAAGAAGCCGTGCGGCAGGTTGTTGAAAGGGGCTATACGGTATCTGATGTGGCCAAGCGCCTGGGGGTTTCAGTTCAGAGCCTCTACAAGTGGGTCAAGGCTTACGCCCCCAACGCAACAGATCGCTATGAAGCCGAGATCAAGGAAGTTAGGCGGGAAAAACTTAAACTCAAGGAAGAGCTACAGCGTGCCAAGGATGATCGTGACATTCTAAAAAAAGCGGCCGCATACTTCGCCAGAAACCCGGAGTGAAGTACGCATATATTCTGCAGAATCTGGAGCGCTATCCAGTCCAGCGCCTGTGTCGTGTGCTAGGTGTGTCACGAAGCGGTTACTACGCTTGGTTAGTCAGGCCACCCTCGCAACGGTCGCTCGAGGACGAGCGATTACTAGGCCTAATCAGAGAGCCCCATGAGGCGAGCGGCCGAACCTATGGCTCGCCACGTGTGCTCTGTGACCTGCGAGAGCTGGGTGAGCATGTAGGAAAAAACCGGATCGTGCCTGGGTGACAGACATCACCTATATTCGCACCTACGAAGGATGGTTGTATCTCGCAGTAGTGATGGACCTTTATTCACGCATGATCATTGGCTGGTCGATGAAAACCACCCTGGCCAAAGAGATTGTTCTGGATGCATTGTTAATGGCTATCTGGAGACGCACTCCTGAACAAGACGTGGTTATACATTCTGATCAAGGCTCACAATACAGCAGTGATGAGTGGACTCGGTTCTGCAAAACCAATAACTTGATACCCAGCATGAGTCGTCGGGGAAATTGTTATGATAATGCAGCCGCTGAATCCTTCTTCAGTAGCTTGAAGAAAGAGAAAATTCGGGGAGTCGTTATTTTTGCGGAAGCTTGTTTTGGGCATCCAGGCCCAAGCAAACAGCAAAAACTTAACGCGACCGTTTATGCCTGCGGCGCCCCGACCGTCCTGCGTACGTTGCGTAATCACCTCTTCGCGGCTCTACACAGCGGTCAGCGTAGGCGACACATCTTTAAAACACGTGAAGAGGCTAGAGCGGAAATATTCGATTACATCGAAGTGTTTTATAATAGGGCAAGACGCCATCAGCACCTAGGAAACATCAGTCCTCAGGCGTACGAAGAGCAGATGGCAAAATTAGGTTGAGTGTCCACGGAAATGAAGGAAGTCCGTCCACGGAAACGAAGGAAGTCCTGTCGCTTATTAAAAGTACCCGTTAAACTGGAGAGACTTATTTTAACCCCTTGTACCTTGAAATAAATATTGAACCTCATTGATATCTGTATCAGTCATATATTTCCCAGAAAACGCATCAAAGCTATCATTTACGATGAAACTCAGTGTCCCAGAAGCAACTAATCCTTCGCTCTCACACGCGCTATCAATATTGAACGGAGTTTTTCTTTCCATCCAAGTTCCTGACATATGGCGGTTCTTATAAAAACCTTCATAGCAACCGTAAATAGGCTCTTTTGAATTTATGTGATATATATATATTCCTCGAATAAGATTTTTCACATGATGAATATCGGACTGTGTTGTGTAAATCCTTTTATTACCCCTGTGCAGCTCCCAATGACCACCCAGATTATCATCGCTTGACATGTCTATATAACTACTCACAAATAACATCGTAGAAGCGATAGCATTAGTTATCATAAATAACTTAATAATTCTCAACATCTCTGCTCGTGGTTTTTTTTTATTTTGCTCGTTTTTTAAGAGCACAAATATTAAGATAGAAAACAGAAGAATTACTCCTGATAGTCCGTATCCAAGCATTTGTGTTACACCATTAAATATTACATTATTCACACATTACACCAAATATTTAGTATGATAATCTGCAAAGTCATACCTGCGCACCCCCTAACATTAATCCTAAAAGCACTAGCATGTCACATGCTAGTAATAGTTGTTTCTCAATAGCTTGACGCTCTCTGACCGCCATTAAGACCGATGCGAGGACGGTTAGCCCCCAGTAGCCAACGCCGTCTACATATTCGTAGTTGAAATCGAGCGCAAAGGACGTAGAAGATGCAGACGGCATCGACAACTAAAGCCTAACCGCCCCGCTTCGCTATCCATGGCGTCGGGGAGTCGCTATTTTTGCGGAAGCTTGTTTTGGGCATCCAAGCCCAAGCAAGCGGCAAATACTTAACGCGACCGTTTATGCCTACGGCGCCCCGA
>NZ_MPRL01000153.1:0-1259 GCF_002020875.1 Solemya pervernicosa gill symbiont
TCTTCGTCGTTCGCTCGCGCTCTCAACTACGAATAGGCAGACGGCGTCGACTATCGCGGACTAACCGCCTTCGCTTCGCTATCCATAGCGGTCAGCGGCGGTGGTAACCGACACCTATGTAGGGCGCGATGCGTGGCGCATCACCAAACCAGTGGCCGAGACGATAGTTACTATCAAAGAGCCATGTTTTGGTCTCGGTAGTAAAGGGTGCTCCACTCTGCGTTTCACCATCGTAATCGACACTACCGCCATAGAGTGAGGCACGGGCCTCTCCAAACCAGGCCCCATCACGCTCGATGATTGATGCGCTGATACCAGGCAGCCAACCATCCTCTCGATTGAGTGAACGACCATCGGTGTCGAACTCCTCATAACCGAAGTTGAGTAGTGACAGGCCGATTGACCACTCGAGCGAATGCTCCTCGCCACTGGCCATCGTCGGCACAGCAAACATCAACAGCACAATCAGCAGCCGGACTCGACACCTCCTGTTTGTAGACTCCAACAACGCGCACCACCCTCCAGTCGTAATACCCGATCCTCGTCAGAACGCGATGCTACTGTAACAGCCGCCAAGTTTGTAGAAGCGAAACATCCCAACACCGGTTAAAATGCCACAATGAATCAGACACCACTCTCAAGAACGTTGATCAATCAAATCCTGCACCACGCCCAGAGCAACCCGGAGACGGAGGTGTGCGGACTGATCGATGCCACCGATGGCAGAGCCGACCAGCTCTATCCGATCAATAATATTGCCGATGAGCCGGGACGGCTCTTCAGCATGGACCCACAGCAGATGATTGAGGCGATGCGTAGCATGCGTGAGTCGGGACGCGAGCTGTTTGCCATCTACCACTCCCACCCACATGCACCGGCCGAACCCTCGGTTACCGATCTGCAGCAGGCCGCCTACCCCGATGCGCTCTACCTGATCATCTCTCTCAACACCAAGGGTGTGCTTGAGATGCGTGGTTACCGCCTCGGCGACAACAGCGTTGAAGCCGTCGCATTAGAATCGGTTTAACATTTTTCAGCCACTTGCCACTGCATCTAAGCTGCGAACCCACAAACCTATTAACCACTACTTATATAGCGTGGAGTCGTCCTCTGGCCTCTATATTTTTTCTGCTGAGAGTGCTACAAAGTCATTAAGATCGTAACCGGGGAGTCGCTATTTTTGCGAAAGTTTGTTTTGGGCATCCAAGCCCAAGCAAACAGCAAAAACTTCACGCGACCGTTTATGCCTGCGGCGCCCC
>NZ_MPRL01000154.1:0-1230 GCF_002020875.1 Solemya pervernicosa gill symbiont
GGGGCGCCGTAGGCATAAACGGTCGCGTTAAGTATTTGCCGCTTGCTTGGGCTTGGATGCCCAAAACAAGCTTCCGCAAAAATAGCGACTCCCCGAGCTGTGTGAAACACCCTGCAGACGCCAAAGCTCAGCCCTGAATTCCAGTACTTTCAGACCAATCGCCACTGGATCGAGCACCGGTATCCCCAACTCCTGCTGCGCCCTTCGAGCAAGCCCGGTCAGGCCGGTGCAGCCCAGGCAGATCACCTCAGTACGATCTACCTCCATCGCAACCTTGGCCTCGCGAATAATCGCCTCGTAGGCACGCTCTCGATCATCCATCTGCGCCACACTCATCTCAAGTGAGCGCCAGGATGCAATTCGCGTTTCAAGGCCATAGCTACGGGCATTATCAGCCATCTTGGGAATCCACTTATTTCGCCCGACGATAACGGAGAATTTTCCAGCACAAAGCGTGGCGGCGGTATGCAGAGTCGCTTCTCCGACACCGACCACCGGCATCTGTAGCAACTCTCTAAGCTCTCGCAGTCCGGGATCGTAAAAACAGCCAAGCAGCAGTCCATCCGCACCATTTTTCTCCGCCTCAATGGCCGCAGGAATCAGGTTGTGGAGCGCAACATGCTCATAATAGTGGTACTCAAGGTTTGTGAGATCGGCACCAAAGGTAAGGTGTTCGATGGCACACTCATCTCCCAGCAAGCCTTCGATCCACTCATCTGCAATATCTACCAATGCAAGCTTTTGCCCCACTTATCCCCTCCAACGCTGATCCACCTTCAGGAAGGTTAGAAACTCCGAAAACTCCATCGGCTTGCCCATCCAGAAACCCTGCGCCTCGGTACAGCCAGAATTGAGCAGAAAATCATATACGGCACCACTCTCAATACCCTCAGCCACCACCTTGATTCCGAGCTGGTGCACCATGCGGATACTCGCCTGGACGATTGTGGTGCTCTTCTCGGAGGTGATCATGCGCTGAATCAGCCCCTGATCAATCTTCACCACTGAGAAGGGCCACTGGCTAAGCAGATCGATTGATGAGTAACCCGTTCCGAAATCGTCCATAGCCAGCGCCAGTCCCATCTCGACCAAAGACTCAATATTTTTTCTAGCACTACTAGAGCTGTTAATAACCGACGCTGACCGCCATGGATAGCGAAGCGAAGGCGGTTAGTCCGCGATAGTCGACGCCGTCTGCCTATTCGTAGTTGAGAGCGGGAGCGAACGACG
>NZ_MPRL01000155.1:0-1228 GCF_002020875.1 Solemya pervernicosa gill symbiont
CGGGGCGCCGTAGGCATAAACGGTCGCGTTAAGTATTTGCCGCTTGCTTGGGCTTGGATGCCCAAAACATGCTTCCGCAAAAATAGCGACTCCCCGGTCTTGGCGAGATAACCGGCCAACTTTAGGCGCTGCGCCTCACCTCCCGAGAGGGTGGGCACCGGTTGTCCAAGACGCAGATAATCAAGACCCACTGCCCGCAGCGGTTCAAGCACACGATGAACCTCACGATCATCGGCAAAAAACTCCAATGCTTCATTGACGGTCAGCTGCAGCACATCAGCGACTGTTTTTCCGTGAAGCATCACCTCCAGGATCTCATTTCGATAACGCCTGCCATTGCACTCCGGGCAGCGCAGGTAGACATCAGAGAGAAATTGCATCTCCACATGCTCAAACCCTGAACCGTTACAGCCGGGGCAGCGTCCATTACCGGCATTAAAACTGAAGGTGCCCGCAGTGTAATTTCGCTCTACTGAAAGTGGTGCCTTCGCAAAGCGTTTTCGAATCGCATCCCAGCCACCTACATAGCTAACCGGGTTGGAGCGCGAGCTCTTGCCGATAGGCGCCTGGTCAAGCATCACCACATCATCAATCAACTCATGACCGACAATCTCATGATATGTGCCCGGCATCTCTTCAGGGTGCCCCTTGATCTTGGAGAGCGCATTGAAGAGCACTTCGTTAACCAGTGTCGATTTGCCGGAGCCAGAGACCCCCGTCAGGGTGACCATGCAGTTAAGCGGAATGCGTACATCGATCTGTTGCAGATTGTGCTCAGCGGCTCCACGTATCTCCAGATAGTCTGATTCATCGCCCGGCACTGCACTCGACTGACCATCAGCGACCTGAAGTGCTCCACTCAGATATTGGGCGGTCAGAGAGGCCGTCTGTTTCGAGCGTTTTCCAGTTCGCATCGACTTCGCAGAGGTCATCAACTGCTTTGGCGTGCCGTAAAAGACAACCTCGCCACCCCGCTCTCCGGGGCCAGGGCCGATATCGAGTATTCGGTCTGCAGCGAGCATGATCTGCGGGTCGTGCTCAACCACCAGTAGAGAGTTACCGGCATCACGCAGACGCTGTAACACGCCATTAATGCGCTCAATGTCACGTGGATGCAGACCGATGCTCGGCCGCTGACCGCCATGGATAGCGAAGCGAAGGCGGTTAGTCCGCGATAGTCGACGCCGTCTGCCTATTCGTAGTTGAGAGCGCGAGCGAACGACGAAGA
>NZ_MPRL01000156.1:0-1147 GCF_002020875.1 Solemya pervernicosa gill symbiont
TTCGTCGTTCGCTCGCGCTCTCAACTACGAATAGGCAGACGGCGTCGACTATCGCGGACTAACCGCCTTCGCTTCGCTATCCATGGCGGTCAGCGAAAGTTGGTGAATTTTATCTTGGGCGGTCCTTTAATACTGGCTCAGGCAAAGGGAAAGCAGATTGGGAAAGAATCAGAGATAATGTATTTAATGGTGAGTGCGCATACTGTGGCGTTTCTGGTCAACCTCTACAAATAGAACACTTGTTAATGTTCAATAGAACGGAATATGGCCTGCATCACCCTGGCAATACCGTACCCTGCTGCAAGGCATGCAATAAACGCGAACGAAAAGAAGACAAAACATATGCAAATTGGATTGAACATCTTCAAGTGGTGTGCAACAACAGAAATGAAGACCATCTATTTGGAGCAAGAAAAGAAAAAATAGAAACCAGCATTAATAACGAAGGTTATCCTAATCTAGACGATAAAGAAAAACATGCAATCAGAGTAATTGCCAACAGCTTATATGAAAACATAAAAAGCGAATCAAACAAATCTCTTGAACTATATAAGCAATTAGACGAAGCGTTTATACAGCATGAAGAATAAGCCTTCTAACAAGGCGTTCATGCGGGATGTGAAACAGCATACGCCCTTAATTAGGCGTTAATTACCAATATCCAACACACCAAATAACTATGGTTAGCGTTAATACTTGAGATGTCCATATATTAAAAACAAGCACCAACCAACGGCATTTTCGCCGACCGACATCATTCAACAAGGAAGAGGACTGCAGGATGCAAGACCTGGTAAAGACCACTATAAAAACAACAACCAATAGCGAGAGCTATGGGCGACAACCCACAACGTCAGCCCCACCTTCACCGTTAACCGCTGGCTATTGAATACAACCCACTTGATCGCGCCAATTTGAGAACCGGAGAATCAGATGAAACACATTCACAGCTATTACTCTCCGAATGACTTATATAACAAAATAATCGATGGCCTTAATAATCTCGGAAAAGACTTATCAGAAATCACACCCGACGACCTTCAGCCAGTGCCGGGGAGTCGCTATTTTTGCGGAAGCTTGTTTTGGGCATCCAAGCCCAAGCAAGCGGCAAATACTTAACGCGACCGTTTATGCCTACGGCGCCCCG
>NZ_MPRL01000157.1:0-2012 GCF_002020875.1 Solemya pervernicosa gill symbiont
CGTCGTTCGCTCTCGCTCTCAACTACGAATAGGCAGACGGCGTCGACTATCGCGGACTAACCGCCTTCGCTTCGCTATCCATGGCGGTCAGCGGAAGTCCACTAAATACCTTTTTAAACTTCGTATTTGCTGAGCACCCAAAATGGTACGAACATCCAAATGTAATCGAAGGATCGCTGCTTAGATTCAGGAACAACCTGCTGGGCAAGGTCTCCAGAAACTCTGCTTACGGAAAATTTCAGAACGTAAAAAATGCCATTGAGGTCTTGAATGACCATAATCTTATATCTAAGGATACAGACTTTCCAGACAACCTGCGGAGATGCACAAAAACCCAGAAGGCTAGAGTAAACAACCCTCTTCTATGTACCACTGACGTTTATGATGAACGAGAAAAAGACCTATTCAGGAACACACCTGATTTCATAAAGGAACTAGCCGATGATCTTGACAATAATCTAAAGCTCTTACTTAAAGAAGCAAGGAAAATAGTCTTTGAAGGTTACCGAAAGTTTAAAGATCGTGACCGGATAATATCGAACAGTGAAAAATCTGAATTACTCAAGCATCCCGAGCTTCGTGTATTGAGAACAGTCACCTCAAAAGATCATCGGACGTGGAAAAAAGAGTGCAACCCATTTTCAATCGGAAGCGCCTCAACCCCAACAAGAGCAAGTAATCTTGTGGCTTACTTCGATAACTTTTATGACTGCTTCATAAATGGTGCGGGGAAACATAACCTAGAAGGAATTAGGCACACAAAAGAAGTTCAACAATACCTTGGATTAACAACACCAGTAGCTTCCGCGATGCAAATAATCATTGTTGAAGAGCTAGGTATAAATCCTTACTCGCTGTATAGGGTGAAAGTATATTCAGATGGCCACGGGCATGAATTTATTCACCGGGGAGTCGCTATTTTTGCGAAAGTTTGTTTTGGGCATCCAAGCCCAAGCAAACAGCAAAAACTTCACGCGACCGTTTATGCCTGCGGCGCCCCGGGCGGTCAGCGAGTGACAGATGAAGGCTCTGTAAGACTCAGGGCCTTAAAGCCCCGAGCTAGACATGCTAAAACAAGAAAGGCTGCTGGGTCTTTGGTCGATCTAAAAGATATCCCAGAACAGGATATTGATGCTGCGACCTGCCTAAAAATGGCTCTTGAAATAACCAGTAGAGCGAGAGAAATTACAAACCAAAAAGAACTCTGGTTATGCTCTTCCAAAGATGGCGTCACATGCCCCACTCCTGAAACCTTTCAAAATGCATTCAAAACAATCAGAGTAAAGGCTGCTAAAAACAGCGAACTATTAAATAATGCCGCACTAAAAAAAGTTCGCTCATCAAAAGGGATTTGGATTTATTTAGACTCCAATGGTGACTCCCTAAAGACCGCCAATTACTTTGGGAACACTGTAAAAACGACTCTTGCAAGGTATGTCCCTGATTACCTGGCTGAATTAGTGTACAGAGTAAAAATCAGAAACTTTCAGCACATCCTCTTGTTTATGGCTGTAGCGTATGATGAATCGCCAGCATGCTCACTTGGATTAACTGTCGAAGAGTTTAGCGACCAAGTTGCAAAAGCTTTCGACAATCCAGATATGGGTGGTTCTCTTTATGAGAGCCTTAAATCACAAGAGACTGAACATGACACCTCTGAGATTAAGTATTTTTGCGTATCACTTAAAAATATAATGCTGGCATTGAAATACGCAAAGAATGGTGAAGATCAAAGTCTTAAAGATGACTGTAGAACTGCAATTTCTAAAATTTCTGAAGGCCCTGTCATCATGAAGCAACTTCTTAGACAAGCTGAGAAGAAACTTAACAGCATCGAGGAAGAGTGAAATGGAAAATACTGGATTACCCCCCCCCACAAAGAACTACACGACCCTAACAAATCAGCAACTATAGATCCGGGGAGTCGCTATTTTTGCGAAAGTTTGTTTTGGGCATCCAAGCCCAAGCAAACAGCAAAAACTTCACGCGACCGTTTATGCCTGCGGCGCCCC
>NZ_MPRL01000158.1:0-1069 GCF_002020875.1 Solemya pervernicosa gill symbiont
GGCGCCGCAGGCATAAACGGTCGCGTGAAGTTTTTGCTGTTTGCTTGGGCTTGGATGCCCAAAACAAACTTTCGCAAAAATAGCGACTCCCCGGGTTCACTTATTTCTGTTGAGTTTAGAGCATCAGTAACCTTGAGCATGTGTTTTACTCTAATCTTAACCTGGGTTGAGATTTGGTTTTCCTCTGCGCTTTTATTTGAACTAGGTTGATTAATCTCATGGGCGAGGTGAATGTATCTTGATAATGTGTCATTAGATGCGTGCATAGTGATTTTGCGGCACGCATTTGCAGCAACCGTTAATATGTTATGAAAACTTCCTGATTTAGCTAATTTCTTAATGGATTTAGCTATTGTTAGGGTGATAAACCTGTGGCGGAAGGAGTGGTTGGTAACATGCCTGAGATCGCGGCAGTATTTGCTTCCGTTGATAACTTTCTTGGCATAGTTTTTTAAGTATGTGGCCTTGAGCGCTGCCCCGTTCCTTGAGTCAACGAATATCGCATCGTGGCTGATATCAGGAAACATATTTTCCACCATTTCAATGTGCCAAAGCAGAATCTGGATGTCGTCCCGAGTTGTTTCAACTTCGCGCTTTTTGCCTTTGTACTTACCCTTCACAACAGGAATGTTTCTAATGATGTGCTTCTTGCTGCTAAGCAGGCATTTGGCCGCTTCCTTAATCATTGACCTGGTGATTTGATGTACTTCGGTAATTCTGGAACCAGATATATCAAGTAAAGTGGTGAATGCTTGCCGTCTGCTAAGGAGGAAATCATCAACAATGGGGTGGAACGTGGTGCAATTAATCGAATCAAGCCACATCTCTAACTCGTGGTCACGAATGAAATCAACATCAGTACTTATGTGAATTAAGCCATCAAGGCAGTGGTGGGTAAAATATGGTATTTCAATATGGCCTTTTTTATAGTCTTCCTCGTATAGTGTACCTGGTAACTTCCAGTGTCATCCGCTGACCGCCATGGATAGCGAAGCGAAGGCGGTTAGTCCGCGATAGTCGACGCCGTCTGCCTATTCGTAGTTGAGAGCGGGAGCGAACGACGAAGAAG
>NZ_MPRL01000159.1:0-1432 GCF_002020875.1 Solemya pervernicosa gill symbiont
CTTCTCCGTCGTTCGCTCTCGCTCTCAACTACGAATAGGCAGACGGCGTCGACTATCGCGGACTAACCGCCTTCGCTTCGCTATCCATGGCGGTCAGCGGTGGTTGGAGTGCTTCACGGATAACATCCGCCACACCAAAGGTCTTTCGCACGATGTTGAGCAGATCGGAATATATCGGATTTTCAGAATTGGCCTGATAGTGAAGCTGATTCCCTTCACGACTAACCACAAGCAGACCTGCGGAACTCAACCGATCAAGTTCGCGCCGGATAGTACCTCGCCCCATATCAGCCCAGCGCACAATTTCGTTAGTATAGAAACTCTTATCGGGTTTGCCGTATAGAAGACCTAACACCCGCTGCTGGGTTTTCGTAAACAAGGCGCTGCCACCGGGGAGTCGCTATTTTTGCGGAAGCATGTTTTGGGCATCCAAGCCCAAGCAAGCGGCAAATACTTAACGCGACCGTTTATGCCTACGGCGCCCCGACTATCCATGGCGGTCAGCGATAGTGGAAACAGTCATCATCAAACACCGATATAGGACCCATTTTGGGTACTATAGACCCCATTATGGGTCTTTTCAAGAGTCCGCTATTTGATACCAGCCACGCAGATGTTCCTTAAATCGTCATTCATTGAAATTACAGACCTACTAATTTTTCTTCGCCGACTGATTGCCGGCCTTGATGCAGAACATAATAAAAAAGGTGTTCCAGTTATCGTAGCCATCGACATCGTCGATATTCTCTAGCTCGGTCTGGCTCTTCAGATAGCGCGCGGTTTTCTCGATATGCTCATCATCGAGCCCATTTAGCTTGATCAGATCGATTGCGGCCTCAGAGGGTTGCCACTCACTTAATAATTTACTCATCACCTTCGACCTATCAAACTAACGAGGGGACACACGGTTGCTAGTGCCTTTACTGAATGCGTCCGCAGCCTTATCACATAGAGGCTCAGGGCTCATATTCGAACTCAACGGAGCTCACGCAAATCGACTGCCAGCCTGTTCGGTGCCCAGCCATGAACCTTGTCATGGGCCTCAACATAGACGGTCGTCGTCTCTTGCGGGATCGTTACACCATGCAGACCACGGGTAAACGGTTGCTCATTCACGTGAGGATGTAGCAGCACACGATCACCAAGCAGCTGGCCCTCGCCATCCACTACACGCCAGCGATCGGCATAGTGGTCCCAGCCCGTATCGGCATGTTTGAGCGTCACGCTCACAGACCACTGATTGTCACCACGATTCTGAAAATCGGCAGCAAGGATCTGCACATCACCTGCCTCAGCGATATTGATAACCGAGAGAGTCAGGAACGTAGACATCCCGGGGAGTCGCTATTTTTGCGGAAGCTTGTTTTGGGCATCCAAGCCCAAGCAAGCGGCAAATACTTAACGCGACCGTTTATGCCTGCGGCGCCCCGAC
>NZ_MPRL01000017.1:0-43284 GCF_002020875.1 Solemya pervernicosa gill symbiont
GGGGCGCCGTAGGCATAAACGGTCGCGTTAAGTATTTGCCGCTTGCTTGGGCTTGGACGCCCAAAACAAGCTTCCGCAAAAATAGCGACTCCCCGATAAGTGCTCTGATCCTGTGATTTTAGTCACTACACTTAAGCAGATTCTTTTAACGTCTGAAGGCGTTCTGTTTTTCGTTCTGAATTAACGTGGTTAAGGTCGTGGTGCGTTCCCGGGGCTTGTGCTGAGGTGTCTGCATAATAATCGCCGCGTGGTCAAGAAAATCATGTCAATCCTACACGTCTGTTGAGGATGGGGAAGAGCATAGTGCGTTTATCGGGTGTAATGGATGTCAGTCGCTATATTGGATATCGCATTAGCTCAATCCAGCCTGCATAGCTTGGACAGCCGATTGTTCTAGTTATTCACCGCCACAGTCTCCACTGCCACTGTCGCCATCAAAGTGGTAGCTAACCCAGGTGCCGTGGTCGGCCCCGTTCGCGACGCCGCCGCCAATAAAAAAGATTAGGGAGCCAAGAAAGATCTCATTTTCTGTAAGGAGGTAGACACCAGATGCAATGGCGGTGTAACCGATCAGTTTTTGTATCGTCTGCTCAGTTCCCTTGAGTTTGGTTGTCCCTGTTGGTGTGCGTCGATCAAGTGCTCTGAGCCTTTGATTTAATGACTTGTTATGTGGGTTCTATTCGCCAATATCTTCATTCCACAGCTCTGGATTGTTTTCAATAAACGTCTGCATAAGTTCATGATATTCCTGGTTATCAATAACTATCACTTCAACGCCTCGTGACTTTACATAGCTCTCTGGTCCGCAAAATGTACGGTGCTCTCCTATAACTATCTTTGGGATCCCATAGAGGAGGGCGGCACCGTTGCACATATCACAGGGAGATAATGTTGAATACAAGGTTGCTCGACGATAATCTGCTGCCTTAATTCGCCCCGCATTTTCCAGGCAATCCATTTCTGCGTGCAATACTGCGCTTCCATTTTGCACTCGCTTGTTATGACCTCGCCCAACTATTCTTCCATCAATAACGAGTACCGATCCGATTGGAACACCACCCTCGGCCATCCCTTTTTCGCTTCATCAATTGCGGCCTCTAGAAATTTATCCATATTAATTCCTTCACATGACGTTTTGCTAGCCAGAGCATGTTGTGGTTATTTTGTGGAGCATTGGTGAAGCGTTTCCACAAAAGAAGCGCCGTAGCATGGGTCTGTGTTGAGCTTTTGGTTATGCGTATATCTGGTTGGTAAAAAGACATTAGTGAATTATTTTATATGTTTTTCAGAAAAGGTTTGTATTTGACTAACCAATCCATCAACCGCTTCGATATAATTTAGAATAAAATCATCATCAGTTTCTAATGCTTTCACTTTTTCAATGTTTATTTCGTCAATCTTAAATGGGTTGCCTCCAGCTACCTTAGCTAATTTCAGTAGTCCCTTTGGATTGGCTTGAACCATTTGAACCAACTTTAAAAAAGGCGAAGCATCAATGTCAGGTGATACTTGAACTTCAATGTCTGCATCGAGTAGCTCTCCTTCTAGATTAGATGCCCACATGGAAACAGTTGCATTACTTCCTATTGTTTTATTTTGCCATATAGAACTAAATGCTATTCCATACTCACCATCTTTAGATGTTGCAGAAGAACTACTCCATTTTTCAAATGGTGGTTCAGTGAATTGGCTTGGATACTTGTTGAAAGTATCCTTCATATGGTGCTCCCAGCCATTCGAATCAAAGAAATTGTTATAAAACACAACTGGGGAAGTGTGTTTATCAAGAAGCAACTTGTATCTTAATTTAATTGTAGCCTTTTGCTTGCTGCTATATCGTTCAACTTCAACACCCCCATCCATGATAGGTATTTCTAGTTTCCAGTAGTCAGAATCGGCAAAAGAATGACTCATAGAAAACAACAACAAAAAAACAAACTTGAATCCATTTCTATACATCTGTGACCCCCTTCCTTTTATCGCATAACAGTAGATTATGTGGCCGGCACATATATTGTGATATGCGGATGGCTCATATAACGCGTTATGAAGCCAAGAGTTCTCCCTTTGGCAGCCCGGTTTATTGTGTGTGTGGTGTGGTGGCGTTTTGCATCCTGCTGCCTCTCTCCTGTTCCCTGAATGATTTTCTAGCTTCTAGCCTCTACTCTATGGCCTATCTGTTCACCCATGCGGGTTGGGTGTTGATGATTGGTGAAATCGGGTAGCCACTTCGTTTTGCCGTTGGCGAAGAGGAGGATGACGGTGGAGCCCATGTTGAAGCGTCCCATCTCGTCGCCTTTGTTGAGGGTGACGGCCTCTTTCCCTTCGTAGCTTTTGCTCCACGGCTGCGGACCACGTGGGCCGATCTCGCCATGCCAAACGGTTTCGGTGCTGGAGACGAAGATAGCGCCGACCTTGATCATCGCCATCGGTCCCGCTTCGGTGTCGAAGATGGAGATGACGCGTTCGTTGCGGGCGAAGAGTTGTGGGATCGCGCGAACGGTGGCGGGGCTGACGCTGAAGAGGCGGCCCGGTACGTAGTGCATTTCGCGCAGTGTGCCGGTGATCGGCATATGGATGCGGTGGTAATCCTGCGGTGAGAGGTAGATGTTGAGAAAGTCACCCCCCTCGAACTCTTCGGTGAGTGTATCGCTGCCGCCGAGCAGCTCGAAGAGGCTGAAGGCGCGCCCCTTGGCCTGGAAGATAGAGCCGTCGTTGATGCCGCCGCCCTGGCTAACGTGGCCGTCGACGGGGGAGGCGATTGTGTTCTCACCCTCACAGATCGGACGGGCGTCGGATTTCAGGGCACGGGTGAAGAAGCTGTTGAAATCGCGGAAGTTGGCAGGGTCGGTGTTGACCGCCTCTTCCATGTCGATCTTGAACTTGCGGGCGAACCAGCGGGTGAAAGGGATGCGCAGGAAGGCGGCTTCGATACGAGTGAAGCGGTGCATCAGCCCTGAAAGCAGGTGGCCGGGGAGCAGGATCTGTGGGGCGCCCTTGATGTAGTCGAGCAGGCTTGCGCCGGGTGCGTTGGTGCGCTTGTCCATGGTGTCCGTTTGGTTGTTGTTTGCGCCGATTCTAGCCCGACTATGCCCACGCTGTCTGTAGTGGTGCTCTGTCGCCATTTCTCGCCATCGTTTATGATGGGCGACTTTCCAGCCGGGCCGGCACGATGAACGAAACTGAACAGACGATTCAAGACCTGCACACCATCAGCGACTTCATTCGCTGGGGCATGAGCCGTTTTCTCGAGGCGAAGCTCTATTTCGGTCACGGCACCGATAATGCGCTCGATGAGGCGGCCTATCTGGTGCTGCATGCGCTGCATCTACCGCCAAAGATTCCAGAACAGTATATGGATGCACGCCTGACCATGAGTGAGCGGCGTGCAGTGATGGAGCTCCTGCTACGCCGGGTGATTGAGCACCGTCCCGCCCCCTATCTGACCAACGAGGCGTGGTTCCTCAATATGCCGTTCTACGTTGATGAGCGGGTGTTGGTGCCGCGCTCGCCGATCGCCGAGCTGATCGAGAACCACTTCGAGCCGTGGATCGAGTATGAGCAGGTGGGGCGAGTGCTCGATATGTGTACCGGTAGTGGCTGTATCGCGATCGGTTGTGGCTACGCCTTCCCCGAGGCGCAGGTCGATGCGGTCGATATCTCCATCGATGCGGTTGAGGTGGCGAAGGTTAATGTGCAGAAGCACAAGCAGGGCGAGCAGGTACACCCGATACAGTCAGATCTATTTGAGGCACTCGGTGATCAGAGCTACGACATCATTGTCAGCAATCCCCCCTATGTTGATGCTGAAGATATGGCCGCACTGCCGCAGGAGTATCGGCATGAGCCGGAGTTGGGGTTGGCAGCGGGTGATGATGGACTCGATGTAGTGGCGCGAATGCTGCGTGAGGCACGGCGTCACCTCAATCCAGGCGGTATACTGATCGTCGAGGTCGGTAATAGCGAGCATGCGCTGGCTGAGCGTTATCCGCAGGTGCCGTTCATGTGGCTCGATTTTGAGCGCGGCGGGCACGGTATCTTCCTGCTCACCGCCGAGCAGCTCGATGAGCATCAGGCCGATTTCGAATAAGTGAATAGAGTTAGTTTTGTAGATTTAGCGAGGCGAGAGTTTTCCATGATTAAACGACCCAAGACAGCAGAAGCGTATGTAAGCCTGGTCGATCAGGCGATCGATGAAGTTGAGGAGCTGCGTTTTGCCTGTGAGTATGATGGTGAGTCGATGGGGACGATGCCGTTTCTCGAACCACTGGAGCAGATGGTGAAGGAGCTGCGTCAGTCGATGGCTGATGGTAGCTACCAGTTCGAGAATGAAGACCTGAATTTTATCGCGGTGGTCGATGCTGCACCCGATCGTCAACTGCCTTTCAAGTTTCTATTTCGCATGATCAATGAGACCCACCGCAAGGGGCTGGGTGTTGAAGAAGAAGAGGAATAATTGATGGATCAGAGTCTCACTTTTGATATTGAACTGATTCGTCGATACGACAAATCGGGTCCGCGTTATACCTCCTATCCGACGGCGGTGAAGTTCCATGACGGCTTTGCCGAGGCCGAATATATCGAGTGGGCCAAACGCAGTAATGAGAAGGGCGGACCGATCTCGCTCTACTTCCATATCCCCTTCTGTGACACCGTCTGCTTCTACTGCGGCTGCAACAAGGTGGTGACCAAGGACCGCACCAAGGCATCGCCCTATCTGCAGCGTCTGCACCGTGAGATGGAGCTGCAGGCGGGGCTGTTTGATCATCAGCGCACCGTCGACCAGCTCCACTGGGGCGGCGGTACGCCGACCTTTATCAGCCATGATGAGATGCGTGCGCTGATGGACAAAACCCGCGAGTGTTTCAAGCTGCATGATGACGATACCGGCGAGTACTCGATCGAGATCGATCCACGTGAGGTTCAGACCGATACCATCGCTTTGCTGCGTGAACTCGGCTTCAATCGCATGAGTCTCGGTGTACAGGATTTCGATCCCAGGGTGCAGAAGGCGGTTAACCGTATCCAGAGCGAGGAATCGACCCTTGGCGCACTCTCAGCGGCACGCTCGGAGGGCTTTAAATCGATCTCACTCGATCTGATCTATGGTCTACCGTTCCAGAGCGTGGCCAGTTTCGATGCCACCCTCGACCGCATTCTGACCATCGATCCCGACCGTCTCTCAGTCTTTAACTACGCCCATCTGCCAGAGCTGTTCAAGCCGCAGCGTCGTATCAATGAGGACGATCTGCCGGCCCCGCAGGAGAAGCTCGATATCCTGCAGTTGACCATCGAGAAGCTGACCAAGGCGGGTTACGTCTATATCGGCATGGACCACTTCGCCAAGCCTGACGATGAGCTGGCGGTGGCGCAGCGTGAGGGGAGTCTCTACCGTAACTTCCAGGGCTATTCGACCCATGCCGACTGCGACCTGCTTGGACTCGGTATTACCTCGATCGGCATGGTTGGCGACAGCTATAGCCAGAATTTGAAAGATCTCGAGGGCTACTACGCCGAGATCGATGCAGGACGTCTGCCGGTGTTCCGCGGCATCGAACTTAATGCCGATGACAAGCTACGCCGTGAGGTGATTACCCAGCTGATCTGCCACTTCGAGCTCGATATGAACAAGATCGCCTCCGATTTTTCCATCGACTTCGCCAACTACTTCAGCACTGAGCTGGGTGAGTTGCAGACGATGCAGGCGGATGGGCTGTTGGCGCTGGAGGGTAATATGATTCGTGTGCTTCCTGCGGGCAAGCTGCTGATTCGTAACGTCTGTATGGTGTTCGATCGTTACCTGCGTGAAAAGAGTGAGCAGCGTTTTTCTAAAGTGATCTAAGGCTTCACCACTGTGGCGGCGGTAGTGTGATCGCCGTCACAGTTACTGTTTTGTTATTCACCGTTCATCCCCTTACAATTGGTGAGTAATTATAAAAAATAATAAAAGAACAGGGGGTTCACGATGCTACAAAAATGGCTTTTTGTGGTTCCGTTACTTTTCATCGCAACACCGCTCTATGCCGAGAAACCGCTGGCACCAGAGAGCATTCCAGGTGCCACTATCGTCACCGCTGAGCAGCTGGTCGATCTGATTATCTCCAATCCAGAACTGATTATTGTCGATGCTCGTAAAAATACCGAGTACGCCAAAGGGCATATCGAGGGGGCCATATTCCTGCTCGATACTGAGATGACCCCGGAGAAACTCGACGCTGTTGCCCCAGAATTCACCACGCCGATTGCCTTTTACTGTAACGGACCGCGTTGTCTGCGCAGCAGCAACTCGGTGCGGCGTGCGTTGGGCTGGGGTTATGGAAACATCTACTGGTTCCGAGGCGGTTGGAAAGAGTGGATCAACAAGGAGCTGCCGATTGTGCAGTGAGGTTGATAAACGCTGATGGATCTATCTTTGTTAATAATGGACTACTGCATCAATCGACAGGGAGTTGTTGATGAGGATTGAACGCGTCTCACTGAGAGTGCTCTCTATCGGCATTTTGCTCATCCTGGGTGGTTCCTCTGCCTTTCTTTCGCTCGTTGCGGGCAGTCACTTTCGTGAGGCTGCGCTCGGTTCACAGATCAAATCGCTCTCGCGTGTGATTGAGGTGGCGGGAGGCGAGGTGATCAAGAGTCTGCGTTCGCAGGTGGTCTCGGTCGGTTTCTCGCTACAGAAGCGCGATGAGTTTCGTGACAGTCTGCAGCAGCTGGCTGAAGAGGGGGGACGCAAGCGCCTGCTCGATGTGCTCGATGATCCCTTTATCACCGGCTTTGTCGGGGTGGCCGATGTTGAGCTGGTGAAGCTGCGTGTTTTCGATCTTGAGCTACAGCAGTTGGCCGAGAGTCGGCGTGGCAGTGCCGATCTGACTCAGGGATTGCCACCCTTCCTCTATACGCGTGCGAAGCCCCGGAGCGGTGCCGATCGGCTCAAGGCCGTAGGCGGACTGTGGGTGTCGCCTATCGGTCCGCTCTACTCGGTACTAGTGCCGGTGGGTGGGTTGAGGGTGAAGGGTTATCTGGAGCTGGTAGTGCAGCCGAATTTTAATCTGCCTCGTGTTGCAGAGATTATTCAGATGCCATTAGAGATCTTTAACATGAGCGGCACACCGATCTATCAGAGTCATGGTAGTGGTCGGGAGCAGTTCGAGTGGTTGCCAGTCGAGTACGTGATGATGAGCGACAATGGTGAGCCCGCCTTCCGTCTGGTAGCGATGGAGAATGTCGAAGAGCTCAACGCTGAGATGTATGACACCCAGTTGCGCACCACATTCGGTTTTCTCTCGCTTACGCTCGCTTCGCTGCTGTTAGCGTTATGGCTCTTTAATCGCTTCCTGTTCCGGCCGGTAGAAAATATGATGGGACAGATCGAACGCTGTACCCGCGGCGACCTCGATACACAGATTGAGGGACGTTCGTTGAAAGAGTTTCACGCCCTGGCCAAAGCCTTTAACGGCATGACGAAAAAACTCAGGGATAGTATTAAGGAATTACAGAAGCTCTCTTCGCTTGACGGCCTGACCGGTATCGCCAATCGTCGTCAGTTCGATGCGGCACTGGAGAATGAGTGGAAGCGTTCGTTGCGTGGTGGCGAGTATGAGGTCTCGCTGATTCTGCTCGATATCGACTATTTCAAGCAGTTTAACGACACCTACGGCCACCAGTCGGGAGATGATTGTCTGAAGCGCGTTGCCGCTGCCCTGCAGCAGGCAACGCAGCGCCCTGCTGATTTGGTGGCACGTTATGGTGGCGAGGAGTTTGTGGTGCTGCTGCCTGCTACCGGCACTCAGGGAGCACTCAATCTGGCTGCACAGATCCAGAATGAGGTGGCCAAGCTGCGCATCCGTCATAGTTCCTCAGATGTCTCCACCTGTATCTCTGTCAGCCTGGGTATTACCACGCTCACCCCAACGGCCGAGACCCCTCCCTTTTTGCTGATTGGCGAGGCAGATGAGGCGCTCTACTACGCCAAGGAGCGAGGGCGAAATCGCGTTGAACTGAGTGAGAAGCTGCGTAATGGCGGCGCGAGTCAGCAGCACGGGTGAGCGGCTCAGCTCTCGGTAATATGAGCCAAAAATTACAGGACGACTTCCGCGTTTGTCGCTACAATAGCCGCCATGTCAGGAAATAGCTTCGGAAAACTCTTCACGGTGACCTCCTTTGGCGAGAGTCACGGTCCCGCAATCGGCTGTATTGTCGATGGTTGCCCCCCCGGATTGGCGCTTACGGTCGAAGACCTGCAGGGCGATCTTGATCGACGTAAGCCGGGTACCTCGCGCCACACTACGCAGCGTCGTGAGGCCGATGAGGTACAGATCCTCTCGGGTGTGTTTGAGGGTGTGACTACCGGCACGCCGATTGGGCTGCTGATTCACAACACCGATCAGCGCTCCAAGGACTACTCCAATATTGCCGCGACCTTTCGTCCCGGCCATGCCGACTACACCTATCAGCAGAAGTATGGGCTGCGTGACTACCGCGGTGGTGGGCGCAGCTCTGCGCGTGAGACGGCGATGCGGGTTGCGGCTGGCGCGGTGGCGAAGAGATATCTCGCCACGCTCGGGATCGAGATTCGTGGTTATGTCGCGCAGCTTGGTCCGATCAAGGCGGAGGCGTTTGACTGGAGTGAGGTTGGACAGAACCCCTTCTTCTTCCCCGATGCCAGCAAGGTCGAGGAGTTAGAGGCGTACATGGATGCACTGCGCAAGGATGGCGACTCGATCGGGGCCAGGGTCAATGTTGTTGCCAGTGGTGTACCGGCCGGTCTGGGTGAGCCGATTTTTGATCGTCTCGATGCCGATCTGGCCCATGCACTGATGAGCATTAATGCGGTTAAGGGTGTCGAGATTGGTGCGGGTTTTGACTGCGTGGAGCAGCGCGGTACCGAGCATCGCGATGAGATTACCCCCGAGGGATTCCTCAGTAATCACGCCGGTGGTGTACTGGGCGGTATCTCCAGTGGTCAGGATCTGCTCGCCTCGATTGCGATGAAGCCGACTTCGAGTCTGCGCATTCCCGGTCGCAGCGTCGATCTCGACGGCAAGCCGATCGAGGTGGTGACTCAGGGGCGTCACGATCCCTGTGTCGGTATACGCGCTACGCCGATTGCCGAGGCGATGATGGCAATGGTGGTGATGGATCATCTGCTGCGCCACCGTGCACAGAACTTCGATGTCGATTCGAAGACACCGCAGATCCCTGCCTCACCCAAGTAGAAGCGTATGGCGTTTTTTGTCACGCACACCTTTTCAGATTATTTGAACGCCACGAATTAGAGGAGCGTCGAGATGCTGTTGCATATCCCCAAGGTGCTGGAGAGCGAAGAGCTGCAGGCGGTGGTCAACGTGCTCAACCAGTCGCAGTTTGTCGATGGCAAGCTGACCGCAGGACAGGCGGCAGAACGGGTTAAATCGAATCTGGAGCTGGGTCGTGACCAGCCGCAGCGTGACCCACTGGCGAAGATTATTATCGGTGCACTGCATCGCAGCGAGATCTTCAATCAGGCGGCACTCCCCTACAAGATCGCCACACCACTATTTGCCCGCTACACGGCTGGAATGAGCTACGGCAGTCACGTCGATGATCCGATCATGGGCGCACCCGGTCCGCTCTATCGCACCGACGTCTCCTTCACCGTCTTTCTTACCGAGCCCGACGCCTACGAGGGCGGGGAGCTAACGGTACGCACCAACTGGGGTGAACAGCAGGTGAAGTTCGCTGCCGGTGATGCGGTGATCTACCCCTCCGGAACATTGCACCGCGTGGCTGAGGTGACCGGTGGAGAGCGTATGGTCGCAGTCGGCTGGGCGCAGAGTGTGGTGCGCGATCCGGCGCAGCGCGAGATCCTCTATGAGCTGGGTCAGGCGCGTAACAGTCTGTTGAAGAGCTCGCCACAGAGTGAGGAGTGTGACTGGGTCGATCACAGCTATATCAATCTGGTACGTATGTGGGGTGAGGTCTAGCCACCCACTATCCCTGAATGGGGCCTGGTTCGTTAACGATTTCCGAATAGATAATAAATAGCCGATAAACGATGCCGTACTGGCGACTCTCCACCTTTTACCTCTTCTACTTCGCCAGTCTGGGCGCGTTGCTGCCTTACTGGAGTCTCTATCTGCAGCATATTGGTTTCAGTGCGCTGGAGATCGGTGAGTTGATGGCGGTGCTGATGGCGACCAAGATCGTCTCGCCCAACATCTGGGGATGGATCGCTGATCACACCGGCAAACGTATGGCGGTGGTACGGATCGGCTCGCTGCTCTCGGTGATCGCCTTTGTGGCGGTCTTCGTTGATACCTCCTACTGGTGGCTGATGGCGGTGATGCTGCTCTTCAGTTTTTTCTGGAATGCGACCCTGCCTCAGTTTGAGACGGTCACACTCAAACACCTGGGGAGCGATACCCACCGTTACAGCGCAATCCGACTCTGGGGCTCAATCGGTTTTATTGTGGCGGTGGCTGTACTTGGACCGTTGCTGGAGGGTGATTCGGTTACCCTGCTGCCCGCGATCCTGCTTTCGATCTTTATCGCTATCTGGGTGATGAGTCTGCTGGTGCCCGAGCAGCAGAGTCCTCCGCATCATGAGCGGCAGGGCTCGATTACCGAGGTGCTGAAACGTCCCGAGGTGATCGCGCTGCTGGTAGTCTGCTTTCTGATGCAGGCGAGTCATGGCCCTTACTACACCTTCTACTCGATCTACATGGAGGGCTACGGCTATAGCCGTACCCTGATTGGTCAGCTCTGGGCGCTGGGTGTGATTGCGGAGGTGGGGGTGTTTCTCATTATGCACCGTATGGTGAAAGGTGTCGGGCTGAAACGGCTCTTGATGCTCGCCTTCTCGTTAGCGGCGCTACGTTGGTGGCTGACAGGTGCGATGCCGGAGAGCCTCCCGGTGGTGCTCTTTTCCCAGCTCTTCCACGCCGCCAGCTTCGGAGTATTCCATGCCGTGGCAATTGCCTACTTCCATCGCCACTTCACCGGCCGTCATCACGGGCGAGGGCAGGCGCTCTACAGTTCGGTCAGCTTTGGTGCAGGCGGGGCGTTTGGTGCCTTCTACAGCGGCTATGTCTGGGATTCAATGGGGGGTTACGTCAGTTTCTATATCGCCGGACTGATGTGTCTGCTGGCGCTCTTTATCGTCTGGCGCTTTATCGATGGCGCGCAGGGCGGTGAGGCGGCTTCGTAACGGATCACTTCCGCCTCGGCTGTAGTGCTCATGACTGAAAGGTAGGGGGCTTTACCAGATGCCCTGCATCCTCTACCTTTTCTGCACCACGTGCCGTCTTTACACACTCCTCTCTCCTCTTCATGGGCGGGGCGGTGCAGTCAGTACGGTTGCGATCGCTATCTTCCAGGTGGGCACGCTTTCAGACAGTCCTTGAGGTGGGAGGGGTGTCACGAAAGGTGTTGGTGATCTGTGATGGTGGTCACACTTTATCAATGCTTAGGGTTTTACCTAGTATTAGCGTTTTCTAAAGTTGTGTTACAGTCAGTCGCTACTATTTTTAGAAACCGAGTTTGGTTTCTGTTTTTAAACGAATTTTCTGCTGGGAGCATTGGTGGTGAGTGTAACAATTCCTGTCTATAGTGATCATGGCGAAGTGCCTCGTATCGAGATCTATGCCGAGACCGAAGAGGGAACCTTCCGTCGTACCTCTGTTCAACCTTTCAATATGCTGCGTGACAATATCGCTGGCATCAGCTCGTCGCGTGGCAAGATCGTCACCAGCAAATATGCACGGGGCGAGGTGAAGTGGAAGACTCCAACCATTAAACTACATAGCGGTCGCCCGAAGAGTTACTACCAGTTCCTGCGCGAGCAGCTCAAAATGCGTCGTCTCTACGTCTTTTCAGCGCCTTCGCTGAACGGTCGCTTACATCAGCTCGATGTGTTGGAGCTGAAACTCAAGACCTTCTCCTCTTCGCGGGTTAAAGAGATGTTTGCCGAGCGCTATATGGAAGCGGTTTCGCTGATGCCAGAGCCGCCCCAGAGTCGCGGCCGGGATGTGGAAGCCGTCATGCGATTGCGTGAGCGCCTGCACACAGCGATGAACGGTTAGAGAGCCTCGCTTGGTACGATCTCTAGTAGTAACTGTTTAAGGGCACTTGCCGCATTCGATAGGGTGCGCTGCGGGTGTTGCACCAACCCCAGAATCCTCTTCAGTTCGATCCCCTCTACATTCAGCACAGATACCTCTTCATCAACCATTGAACGAGGTAGCACGCTCCATCCCAGGCCGACTGAAACCAGCATCTTGATCGTCTCCAGATAGTTGGTCGCCATACTGACCCTGGGTGTGATACCGAGTGGGGCGAACTTCGCCTCGATGATCTGTCGGGTATAGGTCCCCTCGGAGGGGAGGATGGTGTCGTAGTTGGCCAGAGAACTAGCGGTGATTGCGCTCAGTTTTGTCAGCGGGTGATCGTGCGCGGCGATGAAGGCGAGCGGATCCTCCCAGATAGTATGTGTAATCAATCCGGCTGGTGATTCAGTTGGCAGGGTGATCAGTCCCAGCTCCAGTTCGCCGTGTAATACGGCCTGCATGCCCGCTTCAGAGTCGAGAAAGCGGATATCGAGATCGACTTGCGGATAACGATCAACGTAGCTGCGTAAAATCGGTGGTAGCCGGTGCAGACCAATATGGTGACTGGTGCCGATGGTAAGTTGACCGCCGATGGTGCCAGAGAGATTGGTGAGGGTGCGCTTGCTATCTTCGATCTGTTCAAGAATCTGCCTGGCTCGTGGTAACAGCGCAGCTCCGGCCTCGGTCAGTGTGGTCTGTCGTGAGATGCGGTCGAACAGGCGGCAGTTGAGTTCGCTCTCCAAAGCGGTGATGCGTTTACTGATCGCGGGTTGGGTAAGGTGGATCAGTTCGGCGGCAAGGGAGAAGGAGCCAGATTCGGCAACGGTGACAAAGGCGTTCAGGGCAGGGATGTCCATGGTAAATATCCAGTCATCTATTCCAGCAAGGAATAGATTACATGATAAATATGAATTTGAGTAATCACTGTCGGCGCTCTACTATTGAAAGCGAATTCTGAAGAGGTCAAAGGCTATGACTGCAAAAACACTCTATGACAAGTTGTGGGATGCCCACGTGGTGCGCACCGAAGAGGGTGGTACTGCTCTGCTCTATATCGATCGCCATCTCGTGCATGAGGTGACTTCACCGCAGGCCTTTGAGGGGCTGCGTCTTGCGGGACGCATGCCGTGGCGTAAAGAGTCGGTGGTGGCCACGCCCGATCACAATGTACCGACCACCGGTCAGAGTAGCGGCATTGAAGGTATCGAGGATCCGGTCGCACGTACTCAGGTGGCAACGCTTGATGCCAACGTGAAGGAGTTCGACCTCACCTACTTTCCGATGAACGATCCGCGTCAGGGCATCGTGCACGTGGTCGGACCTGAGGAGGGTGCAACCCTGCCCGGTATGACGGTGGTCTGTGGCGACTCGCACACCTCGACCCACGGTGCCTTCGGTGCGTTGGCGCACGGTATAGGCACCTCTGAGGTGGAGCATGTGCTCGCCACCCAGTGTCTGGTGCAGAAGAAGATGAAAAACATGCGTGTCACCGTGCAGGGCCATGTTGGTCCCGGTGTGACCGCCAAGGATATCGTGCTCGCCATCATCGGTGAGATCGGTACCGCAGGTGGTAACGGTCACGCCTTGGAATTTGCCGGTGAGGCGATTATGGATCTTTCGGTGGAAGGGCGCATGACGGTCTGCAACATGGCGATCGAGGCAGGCGCTCGTGCTGGTATGGTGGCGGTCGACGAGAAGACCATCAACTACTTCGAGAGCAAACCCTTCGCGCCCAAGGGTGAGCAGTGGCAGCAGGCGGTCGAGGCGTGGCGTGATCTGAAGAGCGATGAGGGGGCGGCGTTCGATACCGAGCTGATGATCGATGCCGCTTCGATCCAGCCGCAGGTTACCTGGGGTACCTCACCTGAGATGGTGGTCGGTATCGATGCCAGCGTGCCTAATCCAGAAGATGAGACCGATGCGGTCAAGGCGGAGGGGATGCGTCGTGCGCTCGACTATATGAATCTCGATGCCGGGATGGCGATTAGCGATATTCCGATTGATAAGGTCTTTATCGGCTCCTGTACCAACTCGCGAATTGAAGATATTCGTGCGGCCGCTGTAGTGGCGCAGGATGCACTGGACAAGGGGTGCAAGGTATCGCCGACCGTGAAACAGGCGCTGGTTGTGCCGGGCTCCGGTCTGGTCAAACAGCAGGCCGAGAGCGAAGGGCTCGACAAGATCTTTGTTGAGGCGGGATTTGAGTGGCGTGAACCGGGTTGCTCCATGTGTCTGGCGATGAATGCCGATCGGCTCGAAGCGGGTGAGCGCTGTGCCTCAACATCAAACAGAAACTTTGAGGGGCGTCAGGGTAACGGCGGCCGCACCCACCTGGTTAGTCCTGCGATGGCGGCGATGGCGGCCTTTACCGGCCACTTCTACGATGTGCGCAAGATGGGGGAGCTTAGTAATGGATAAATTCGAAAAGATGGATGCGCTCGTAGCGCCGTTGGATCGCTCTAATGTCGATACTGATGCGATCATTCCAAAGCAGTTCCTGAAGTCGATCAAGCGTAGCGGATTTGGTCCCAACGCCTTTGATGAGTGGCGCTATCTTGACCACGGTGAGCCGGGTATGGATAACAGCCAGCGCCCGCTCAATCCCGACTTTGTGCTCAATCAGGATCGATATCAGGGTGCCAATATTCTGCTGGCGCGTGAGAACTTCGGTTGTGGCTCTTCGCGGGAACATGCGCCGTGGGCCTTGGAGGATTACGGCTTTCGGGTGATCATAGCGCCCAGCTTTGCCGATATCTTCTTCAACAACTGTTTCAAGAACGGCATCCTGCCGATCGTGCTCGACGAGACGAAGGTTGATCAACTTTTCAAAGAGGTTGAGGTAAGCGAGGGTTATCAGCTGGCGGTCGACCTTGAAACGCAGACGATCAACACCCCGGCAGGTGAGTCGATCACCTTTGAGGTCGATGCCTTCCGCAAGCACTGCCTGCTCAACGGTTTTGATGATATCGGCCTGACCATGCAGCATGTAGACGACATAAAGGCCTACGAGGTGCGCCGCAAGAGTGAAGCGCCGTGGCTCTTTGCTAACTGATTAAATTTGATAGACGGAAATTAGAGATGACAAAGAAGATTGCAGTTCTGCCAGGTGATGGCATCGGCCAGGAGATCGTCGCTGAGGCGGTTAAGGTGCTTAATGTATTGAAGTCCGACTTCGGGCTCGATGTGGAGATGGAAGAGGGGCTGGTCGGTGGTACCGCCTACGATGCAACCGGCACACCGCTGCCCGATACAACGCTCGATCTCTGCAAGGCCTCTGATGCGGTGCTGCTCGGTGCTGTTGGTGGTTACAAGTGGGAGTCGCTGCCAATCGAGGTGCGCCCTGAGAAGGGACTGCTTGGTCTGCGCGCCGGTATGGAACTGTTTGCCAACCTGCGTCCAGCAATTCTCTATCCGCAGCTCGCTGATGCCTCAACACTGAAACCAGAGGTGGTCTCCGGGCTCGATATCATGATCGTGCGTGAGCTGACCGGTGGTATCTACTTCGGCCAACCACGCGGCGTGCGTGCGCTCGATAACGGCGAGCGCCAGGGTTACAACACCCTGGTCTACAGCGAGTCAGAGGTGAGTCGTATCGGTAAGGTCGCCTTCGATATTGCGATGAAGCGTGACAAGCGCGTCTGTTCGGTCGATAAGGCCAACGTGCTTGAGTGTACTGAGATGTGGCGTGAGGTGATGATCGAGGAGGGTAGGGCGTTCCCCGATGTGGAACTCTCACACATGTATGTCGATAACGCGGCGATGCAGCTGGTGCGCGCACCGAAGCAGTTCGATGTGATGGTCACCACCAACATGTTCGGTGACATCCTCTCCGACTGCGCAGCGATGCTGACCGGCTCGATCGGCATGCTGCCCTCGGCCTCGCTTGATGCCAACAGCAAGGGCATGTATGAGCCGATCCACGGTTCGGCACCCGATATTGCGGGCCAGAATCTGGCCAATCCGCTGGCGACCATTCTCTCGGTAGCGATGATGTTGCGCTACACACTCGATGAGCCGGCGATGGCCGATCGTATAGAAAGTGCGGTTAATGCGGTGTTGGATCAGGGTAAACGTACGGCTGATATCTGGACCGAGGGTTGCGAGAAGATCGGTACCGATGTGATGGGTGATGCGGTAATCGCCGCGATGCGTGGTTAAGCAGTAAAGAACAGGATTGAGGGTAAGACGATGATGAGAGTAGGTCTGGTTGGTTGGCGCGGTATGGTCGGTTCGGTGTTGATGCAGCGTATGCGTGAAGAGTCCGATTTCGAACAGTTTGAGCCGGTATTCTTTACCACCTCACAGGCGGGGCAGGCGGGACCGGATGTTGGTAAGGATGTGCCGGTGCTGAAGGATGCCAAGAATGTCGATGAGCTGAAGGCGATGGATGTGATCCTCACCTGTCAGGGCGGCGACTACACCAAGGAGGTCTATCCCGAACTGATCAAGTCTGGGTGGGACGGCTACTGGATCGATGCCGCTTCGACGCTGCGCATGGTTGACGATTCGATCATCGTACTCGACCCGGTCAACAAGGGTGTGATCGAAAATGGGCTGGTCAACGGCATCAAGACCTTTGTTGGTGGTAACTGCACCGTCTCACTAATGATGATGTCGATCGGCGGCCTGTTTGAGAAGGATATGGTTGAGTGGATCACGCCAATGACCTACCAGGCGGCTTCGGGTGCCGGTGCGCAGAATATGCGTGAACTGATTAAGCAGATGGGTGCGATCAATAATGAGGTAGTCGATCTCAACAACGATCCTGCCAGTGCCATTCTCGATATCGACAGAAAGCTCTCTGACTTTCTACGCTCTGAAACATATCCAAAGGATAAGTGGGGCGTGCCGCTGGCCGGCTCTCTGATTCCGTGGCTTGATGTTCAGCTCCCATCCGGTCAGTCGAAGGAGGAGTGGAAGGCGCAGGTTGAGACCAACAAGATTCTCGGTCGTTCTGATAAACAGATTCCGATTGATGGTATCTGCGTGCGCATCGGTGCGATGCGCTGTCATAGTCAGGCGCTAACTATCAAAATGAAGCAGGATGTACCGCTTGATGAGATCCACGACATTGTCGCCAGCCACAATGAGTGGGTGAAGGTGGTGCCAAACGATCGCGACGTCTCGATGACCGATCTAACCCCGGCTGCGGTGACCGGTACCCTGACCATCCCGGTTGGACGGATGCGCAAACTGACCATGGGTGATGATTATCTCTCCGCCTTTACCGTCGGTGATCAGCTGTTGTGGGGTGCGGCCGAGCCGCTACGCCGCATGCTACGCATTCTTCTCGAAGCATAGGTCGGATTGATCATGACAGAAGGCGTCTCGGTTGCACTTTTAGGTGCGACAACTCAGGCTGGTGAGTCGGTGCGTGAGCTGCTCGAGGAACGCGAGTTCCCGCTGGCAGCACTCTACTTTGTAGAACATGAAGAGCGTGCCGGTGGGAAGCTCTCGTTTGGTGGAAAGAACCTTGCGGTGCAGGATGCCGAAAAGTTCGACTTCTCCACGGTGCAAATCGCTATTGTGGTGGGTGATCGTACGCTTGCTGAACAGTATGCCGAGGTTGCAGCGACCGAAGAGGTGGTCGTTGTCGACTGCACCGGTCACTCTTGCGGTGCGCTGGATGTTCCGCTGGTGATTCCAGAGCTCAATCCCGAGGCGCTGGCCAACTATCGTCGACGCAATATTGTTGCGGCACCGAATAGCGTTTCGGTGGCGATGCTGTTGGCACTGAAGCCGATTCACGATTCGGTTGGTATCAAATGCGTCACTGTGACGGCTTGTCAGGCGGTATCGGAGCTGGGGCAGCCTGGGATGGAGGAGCTGGCGACTCAGGCAACCAGCATGTTCAATCTCAAACCGATTGAATCAAATGTCTTCGCCAAACAGATCGCTTTTAATATATTGCCAGCAGTTGAGGTCGTAGATGAGAACGGCTACGCAGAAAGTGAACGGGCTTTGGTTCAGGCTGCGCAGCAGATCCTTGGTGATGAGACGATTGATGTCAGCCCGACGCTGATCTGGGGGCCGGTCTTCTTCGGTCACTCGATGAGTATCGATCTTGAGCTGAGTGGTCAGCTAGATGCAAATGCTGCGCAAAAACTACTCGATGTTGCACCTGGCGTGAGTGTCATGAATGGCGCTGAGCCAGCGCAGATGCCTACCGCAGTGACAGAAGCGGCTGGGAGTGATCTGGTCTATGTTGGTCGTATTCGCCAGCCAATCAGTGGTGGTGAACGTCTCAGTCTGTGGTTGGTAACCGATAATGTGCGTCGAGGCGTTGCACTCAATGGTGTTCAAATCGCGGAAATTTTGGTAAAAGAGCATTTAGAGTCAGGCAACTAGCGACAGTTGTTCAGATAGTTTCACTGTTTAGAAAGTGGGATTTTTTCAGTGAACGGCTATTCTGAGCTATCAATACAAATAACAAGTCTTGCGTAATTAGGGGAAATGGATGTTGCGAAAACTGGTCACGGTCATGATTGTCATGGCATTAACGTCGATCCAGGGTGTTTACGCTCTAGGACTTGGAGAGATCGATCTTCGCTCGGCTCTCAATCAGAAGCTTGATGCAACCATCAAGCTTCACTCCAGTCGCATGGACGAACTCAAAGGTGCAGAGGTGCGACTCGCCTCCCAAGCCGCATTTGATCGTGCCGGTATCGAACGTCTTCCCATCCTGCTGAAACTCAAGTTCGCGGTTGCAGGTGTAGATCGCGGCGAGCCGGTTGTTGCGGTTTCGAGCGACGGTACCATTGATGAACCGTTCCTCAATTTCCTGGTTGAGGTGAATTGGGCCAACGGTCGTCTGCTGCGTGAATACACATTGCTACTCGATCCGCCCTCGCTGATGCCAGAGCCTGCGCCGGTGATCGATACACCTAAGATTGAGCAGGTTGCGATTGAAGAGGAGATCGTCGCTACGCCGATTGAGGCACCTGTGAAGGCTGCGCCAGCACCTGCCCCAGTGAGAAAGGCTGCGCCGAAAGCCCCTTCCAGAATTACAGAGCATGGACCGACCAAAAAGGGTGAGACGCTGTGGGAGATCGCCAGCAAGGTTCGTCCCGATAACTCCATCTCGGTCAACCAGATGATGCAGGCGCTACTGCGACATAATCCGGAAGCGTTTTTCAACAACAACATCAATAACCTTAAGACCGGCTATGTGCTGCGTGTGCCCGATCGCCAGACAATCCTCGCATTTGATAACGCGGCTGCCCGGGCGGCAACACGTGAGCAGACACGTAAGTGGCGTGAAGATAAATCGGTAACGACAGCATCGCCTGAGGCGATCGAAGCAGATGCGGTGCCTGCAGAAGCTGCTGACGGTGATAGCGGTGGTCGACTGAAGATCGTTGCGCCGGCTCCAAAGGAGTCTGTGAGTGAGGCGGCGACAGGTGCTGATGGTGTTGAGAGTGCTTCATCGAACGATGCCGAGTTGCAGCGTGAACTTAATCTACTGGCCGAAACTACCGAGGCACAACGCCAGCAGAACGAAGAGCTGCAGGAGCGTATGTCTGAGCTGGAAAAGCAGCTCGAGACAGCCAAACGTCTGTTGGAGCTAAAGGATGATGAGCTGGCTGCGATGCAGGGGCGTGCAGCTGAGGAGCCCGTCGAAGCGGTGGTAGCGGTTGAGGTTGAATCAACAGTGGCTATAGAGCCGGCTGAGACAACGGTTGCCGAAAAAGCCCCTGCAGTTACACCTGTGGCAGAGGCTCCCAAGCCTGTAGAGCCTGTAGCAGTTGCTGAGCCGGAGATTGAGGTCGGATCAGAAGAGGAGCTGGAGCTGGTCGACGAGATCCTCGAGCAAATTTCTGATTACACCGATGACACCATTGAATTTGTAGAAGATGCGATGGAGGATCCTACAGTGCTGGCGGGTGCGGGTGGCGCAATCGCTATCATCGCTCTGATCATCTGGCTTCTGGCACGTCGTCGTCGTATGGGAATGACCGAGTTCCAGGAGAGTATTTTGGCCGCATCACCAAAACCGTCTGGTTTTGGTGAAACTAGCGAAGCGGCTGCTGAGGAGCAGCTGGATACGCCGTCGCTAGAGCAGACCAATCTGAGTGAGTTCGGTTCTGTTAGTGGTATGGGTGATATTCAGAGCGAAGTTAGCGAGGTTGATCCGATTGCAGAGGCTGATGTTTATATCGCCTACGGTCGTTACCAGCAGGCTGAGGATATGCTCAGCGAGGCTGTTTCCAATGAACCAGATCGCAACGATCTTAAACTGAAGTTGCTTGAGGTCTATCACGCGACCAAGAATCAACGCGCCTTCGAAGAGAATGCTGAATCGCTCTACGCCTCTCTGGGCGGACAGAGCGATCCTATGTGGGATCGCGTTGTTGCGATGAGCAATGAGCTGGGCATTGATAATCCTATCTTTGGTGGTTCTGGCATCAGTACCGATGAGCTCTCTGCTGAGCTGGATACTATTTCAGGTGGCGCTGATATGACGGCCGCTGATGATGCGGCAGTGGTGAGTTCTGAGATTAGTGATGCTGATATCAGCTCAACCCTGGGCGCTGATGAGGAGTTCTCACTCGATATTGATCTCGATAGTGGTGAATTTGGTTCTGAAACTGTTGAGAGTGCCGATAGCGCCACGGCTGAGATCGATCTGGGTGAGTTTAATCTCGATGAGACAGTTGAGAGTGATGTAACCCCGGAGGTTGTTGAAGAGAGTGATTTGAATTTCTCACTGGATGAGAGCGCGACTTCCGATCCAGTGGTTCCAAGTGTAGATCCGGTGGCATCTGCTGATGAGGAGCCTGTATTCGATTTGGGTGATGTCGGTGAGCTGCAGCTTGATCTACCTGAAGAGGCAACTGCTGATGCAGCTGATGAGGCAGTATCCGATTCAATGGGTGAGTTTGATCTGAGTAGCTTTGATCTGCCTGAGGAGGGCGGGGCTGATGAGATACCACTTAATGCCGGTGAATCCACAGATATCTCGTTAGATGAAGTGCCCGAGTTTGATCTGGGTGAGTTGGAAACAGAGACAGCCGAGAGCGCGGACGAAGATAATCACTTGATGGGAAGTCTTGATGAAGTTGGCACCAAGCTCGATCTGGCCAAGGCCTACATCGATATGGGAGACCCTGATGGTGCGCGCAGTATTCTCAATGAGGTGCTCGAAGAGGGTGATGATACCCAGAAGGGTGAGGCAGAGGGGCTACTCTCACAGCTTTAGTCTTATAGATCGTCATACCGGTGATGAACACCGAGGACCGCCCAATCGGGCGGTCCTTTTGCTTTGGCCTATTGGAAACTGATTAGTACCCTTGATGTTTGGTGAGAAGAAGTAGACGTCGAATGAAGATTGCGCTGGGGATTGAATATAACGGTAGTAGCTTCCATGGCTGGCAGCGCCAGCGCAGTGTTCCGAGTGTTCAGGAGTCGATCGAAGCGGCGTTGACAAAGGTTGCCAACCACCCGATCGTGGTGGTCTGTGCGGGCCGTACCGATGCTGAAGTTCATGCAACCGGTCAGGTGATCCATTTCGAGAGTGACGCCGAGCGGCGCGAGCGGGCCTGGATGTTGGGCAGTAACGCTAATCTGCCTGATGGCGTCAGCGTGACCTGGGCACAGCGGGTTAGTGATGATTTTCACGCGCGCTTTTCGGCCACTGGCCGACGTTACCGTTACGTTATTCTCAATCGCGATAGTCGCCCTGGGGTGATGAGTGGCCGGGTGAGCTGGATTTATGCCCCGCTAGATGCCAATCGTATGCACCGGGCGGCTCAGGCGCTGCTGGGAGAGTGCGATTTCACCTCGTTTCGCGCACAGGGCTGCCAGTCGAACACGCCATGGCGCAGACTCGATGAGATCAAGGTGACACGCAGCGGTGACTTTGTTGTGATCGAGGTGGAAGCGAACGCCTTTCTGCACCATATGGTGAGAAACATTGCCGGTGTGTTGATAGCCATAGGTTCGGGTGATCAGTCCGTTGAGTGGGCTGCAGAGGTTTTGGCGCTGCGTGATCGCACCCAGGCGGGAGTGACTGCACCACCCCATGGTCTCTATCTGGTGAAGGTTCGCTACCCTGAGCAGTTCGCCATTCCCGATAGTGGCAGCGGGCCGCTGCTGCTCTGAAGCAGGGGCTGAATTCTGGTAGAGTTAGCTCCTTTGTCACGATCGATCTGATGAGTAGAACACGCGCAAAAATCTGTGGGATTACCCGTGAGCAGGATGGGCTGACTGCGGTGCAGTATGGTGCCGATGCAATTGGTCTGGTCTTCTATGCTCCCAGTCCACGAGCGGTGGGTATCGAGCAGGCACAGCGTATTACCGCTGCATTACCGCCATTTGTCACGGTGGTAGCGCTGTTTGTGAACCCCGACTCCGATGAGGTTCGTGAGGTGCTGCAGCAGGTACCGGTCACACTGCTGCAGTTTCACGGTGATGAGAGTCCTGAGTTCTGTGCCTCATTTGGACGCCCCTATATCAAGGCGATCAGGATGGGTGAGGGTGTCGATCTGCATCACGAGGCGGAGCAGTTCGCCTCTGCGCAGGGATTGCTGCTCGATAGCTTCAGTGCCAAGGCACGAGGTGGCACTGGTGAGGTCTTCGACTGGGGGCGTATTCCGCAAGATGTCGCACTGCCGCTGTTGCTGGCAGGTGGTCTGCACCCGGCCAATGTGGCCGATGCGATCAGAGAGTCACACCCCTATGCGGTTGATGTGAGTAGTGGGGTTGAGATTGAGAAGGGGATCAAGGGTGAAACGATGATCTCCGATTTTATGCGGGCCGTTGCTCGTGCTGATTCCGAATAGAGGTTGAAGAAAATGTCGTACCAAAATATGCCCGATGAGCATGGGCATTTCGGTCCTTACGGTGGTGTGTTTGCTGCCGAGACGTTGATGGAGGCGATCGATGAGCTGCGTGAGGCCTACGAGAAGTACAAGGACGATGACGAGTTCAAGGCGGAGCTGGCCCATGAGCTGAAGCACTTTGTCGGCCGTCCCTCACCGGTCTACCACGCGCAACGCTGGAGCGAGCAGCTCGGTGGTGCGCAGATCTGGCTCAAGCGTGAGGATCTCAACCACACTGGCGCGCACAAGGTGAACAATACCGTCGGTCAGGCACTACTGGCCAAGCGTATGGGCAAAAAGCGGATTATCGCCGAGACTGGTGCTGGGCAGCACGGCGTGGCGACGGCGACTGTCTGCGCTCGTTACGGTATGGAGTGCATCGTCTACATGGGTGCGGCAGATATCGAACGGCAGAAGATCAACGTCTACCGCATGCGAGTGCTTGGTGCCAAGGTGGTGCCAGTTACCTCCGGTTCAGCCACCTTGAAGGATGCACTTAACGAGGCGATGCGCGACTGGGTGACCAATGTTGATGACACCTTCTACATTATCGGTACCGTGGCAGGACCGCACCCCTACCCAGCCATGGTGCGTGACTTCCAGACCGTCATCGGCGAGGAGTCTAAAGTGCAGTTGCAGGATGAGGTGGGTAAGCTGCCCGATGCGCTGGTTGCCTGTGTTGGTGGTGGTTCAAATGCAATCGGATTGTTCTACCCTTTCCTCGAAGATGAGAGCGTGAAGATCTACGGTGTTGAGGGCGGTGGACTCGGTATCGAGTCGGGAAAACATGCTGCTCCACTGTGTGACGGCAAACCGGGAGTACTACACGGTAACCGCACCTACCTGATGGAGGATGAGGCGGGGCAGATCATCGAAACCCACTCGATCTCGGCGGGTCTCGACTACCCCGGTGTGGGACCAGAACACGCCTGGCTCAAAGATTGTGGGCGCGCCAACTACGTGGCTGCGACCGATGATGAGGCGCTGGCCGCCTTCCATGCGCTGACCCGCATTGAGGGCATCATCCCGGCGCTCGAATCGAGCCATGCACTCGCCTATGCCGCCAAGCTGGCACCAACGATGGCAAAGGACCAGATTATCCTGGTTAATCTCTCCGGACGTGGTGATAAAGATATCCACACCGTAGCAGCACTGGAGGGGATTGAGGTATGAAATACACGACGTATGCGTCGCTCATTGGCATCCATGCCTCCGCGGCATTTGCACATCCCTGTGCTTCATTTGGCGAGAGCCATGGAGGGCGGGAGCTATGAGCAGAATCAAACAGAAATTTTCAGACCTCAAGGTAAAGAATCGCAAAGCGCTAATACCGTTTATCACCGCAGGCGATCCCGAGCCGGGATTGACGGTGCAGATGATGCATGCGTTGGTCGAGGGTGGTGCCGACCTGATCGAATTGGGTGTTCCCTTCTCCGATCCGATGGCTGATGGTCCGGTGATTCAGCTCTCCTATGAACGGGCCCTGGAACACCATGTATCACTCGCGCAGGTATTGGAGATGGTGAGTGAGTTTCGCAGCAAGGATAGTGAGACCCCGGTGGTACTGATGGGCTATCTCAATCCGGTCGAGCTGATGGGCTATGAGCAGTTTGCCGAGCGAGCAACCGCTGCCGGAGTTGATGGTGCGTTGATTGTTGATCTATCACCGGAGGAGAGTGACAGTGTGGTCACTACCTTCCGTGACCGGGGACTCGATTCGATCTACTTGATTGCACCGACCAGCAGTGCGGAACGGATCAAAAAGATTACCGATTGCTCAAGTGGCTTTGTCTACTACGTCTCGCTCAAGGGTGTGACCGGAGCCGGTCACCTCGATACCGATGCGGTGGCCAATAAGGTCGCAGAGATACGCGGGATTACAGATCTTCCCGTGGGCGTCGGTTTTGGTATAAAGGATGCTGATTCGGCACGACGTGTTGCGGGTAGCGGTGACGCGGTGGTAGTGGGTAGCGCAGTGATACGACGTGTTGAGGAGCTGAGCGCAGACCCTGCTGCACTGTTGGCCGAATTGAGTCGATTTGCTACAGAGCTTCGTGGTGCGTTGGACGAGGCCGCCGCATAGCGGCATTATGTGGTCAGATAGTTGCTGGCCCTGGTTTAACTGAGAATAAGATCGAGACCGAGATTATGAGCTGGTTCGAAAAATTGATGCCTTCGCGCATTCGCACCGAAGGTGGTAATAAACGCACGGTTCCTGAGGGGCTGTGGATCAAATGTACGGCATGCAGTTCGGTGCTGTATCGCGCTGAGCTGGAGCGCAACCTCGATGTCTGCCCCAAGTGTGATCACCATATGCGCATCGGCGCACGCCGCCGCCTGGAGGCGTTTCTCGATGCCGAGCTGCGTGAAGAGATTGGTGCTGAGATAGAACCGGTCGATGTGCTCAAGTTTAAGGACAGCAAAAAATATCGCGATCGCCTCGCCCAGGCACAGAAAAACACCAATGAGAAAGATGCGTTAATCGTGATGCAGGGGCAGGTGAATGGTCTGCCGTTGGTTGCCGCAGCGTTTGAGTTCTCTTTCATGGGTGGTTCGATGGGGTCGGTAGTTGGTGAGCGTTTTGTGCGTGCAGCCAACGCCTCGCTCGAGCACGGTATTCCGCTGGTCTGTTTCTCGGCCAGTGGTGGTGCACGCATGCAGGAGGCGTTGATCTCGCTGATGCAGATGTCGAAGACCAGTGCTGCACTGGCGCGGCTTTCAAGCAATGGGATTCCCTTTATCTCCATCCTGACTGATCCGACCATGGGCGGTGTCTCTGCCAGTTTGGCGATGTTGGGCGATGTGAACATCGCTGAGCCGAAGGCGCTGATCGGTTTTGCCGGTCCGCGAGTCATTGAGCAGACAGTGCGTGAGACGCTGCCAGAAGGATTCCAGCGCAGCGAGTTCCTGGTTGAGCATGGTGCGGTCGATATGATTGTCGATCGACGCGATATGCGCGACCAGGTCTCTGGCCTGCTTAGTATTTTGACCAAGCAGCCAGCCTGAAAATAAGGAGGCGGGTAGCAGGTTGCGGGAAACGAGTGGTGGATATGAACCGTTTGGTTGTCTGCCTTAATCCTGTTATCCGTCATCTGACACCTCTCATCTAGTCTTCCCATGCGTTTCTCTACGCTTTCTGAATGGCTCTCCTGGCAGGAGGGGTTGCATCCGAGTGAAATCGAGCTGGGTCTGCAGCGAGTCTCCGAAGTCTGGTCGCGGCTGCGGCCTGAAGGGCACCGTTCCACGGTCGTTACAGTCGGCGGTACCAACGGCAAAGGCTCTACCGTGACGCTGCTTGAGTCGATGTTGCGTCGCGCCGGTTACCGCGTTGGAAGCTATACCTCGCCGCACCTGTTTCGCTACAACGAGCGTATCCGTATCGATGGGAAAGATGTTGGTGACGAGGCGCTCTGTCGTTCATTTGAGCGTATCGATCGGGCGCGCTGCACAACCTCACTGACCTATTTCGAATTTGGCACCCTTGCGGCACTTGATCTTTTTGCCGAGGCGCAGCTCGATATCGTACTGCTTGAGGTGGGATTGGGGGGGCGGCTCGATGCGGTCAATATTATTGATGCCGATGTTGCGGTGGTGACCTCCGTCGATATCGATCACATCGCCTGGCTCGGCAATGATCGCGAACAGATCGGCTTTGAGAAGGCAGGCATATTTCGTTTTGGGAGAGCTGCTGTCTGCGGAGATTCCAATCCTCCACAGCGACTGCTTGAGCATGCTGAACAGATCGGCGCGGTGCTCTATCGTTTCGGTTCTGAGTTTGGTTATGAGTGTGAAGATGGTGGCTGGCGTTGGTGGTCTGATGGTCAGAAGCTCGCTGACTTGCCGATTCCATCGCTCAGCGGGGAGTGCCAGCTCAACAATGCTGCAGTGGCGCTACAGGTACTACGGTTGTTAAACCCCCGTTTTATGGTTGAGCGTCAGGCGATTGCACAAGGGCTCGAAGAGGCGTCACTGCCGGGTCGTTTTCAGCGTATTCCTGGTGCGGTGGAGAAACTGTTCGATGTGGCGCATAACCCCCATGCCGCTCGCCAGTTGGCGGCTAATCTTCGTGCAAGCCGAGGTGGTGGGCGAACCCTGGCTGTGGTGGCGATGCTCGACGATAAAGATGTGGGGGGTGTCATCTCGGCGCTACAGGATGAGGTGGATCACTGGTATCTCGCTGGGCTTGATGTTGCGCGTGGGCTTGATCGCGATGCTCTCGCTCAACAGGCCAATCTGTCCGCCCAGCCGTTCGACTCATTTAATTCACTCACCGGGGCGATGCAGGCTGCTGAGGGAGAGAGCAAAGAGGGTGATCGAATTGTTGTCTTTGGCTCATTTTTTACCGTGGCGGAACTGTTGCCACAAGTCATATAATGCACGGGTGGGTGTGACCTTAATGGATGGTGGAAGCAGTGGATGATTGGCTTAAGCAGCGCCTTGTCGGCGCAGTGGTTCTGGTGGCGCTTGGCGTGATCTTTATTCCGATGTTGATCGAACCGCCGGAGCCTGAGCCAGAGGTGGCAGGGCGTCTCTACGACCCTGTTACACCCGAGGTCGATTTTCTAGAATCACCTGAGATCACCGAGGTGACCATCCCGTTGCCTGAAGAGCCGCCCACGGTGGTCGATACGGGGCTGGCACCGATCGAGCCGAGGCCGACCGAGGTTGTTGCAGAGCCTGCACCGGTAAAGGTCGAAACAGCGAATAAGCCAGCACCGGTAGAGGCCAAAGCCTCACAGGGTGATAGCCTGACCGCCTGGGTTGTTCAGGTGGGTAGCTTCAAACAGCAGCAGAATGCACTGGCGCTACGCGATAAGATTCGCAAACGCGGTTTTACCGCCTTTGTTGAGCGCATCAAATCGGCCTCAGGGGCGACCTACCGGGTGCGAGTGGGTCCCGAAATGTCATACACCAGGATCAAGCAGCGGCGAGATGCATTGAAGAGCAAGCTGAGCCTGAAGGGTGTGATTATGAAGCACCGCTAGCGGTGCTTCAGTGTTCAGTTCCCCTACCGGCTCTGTTAGAATCCGCCCATGAAACGCACCCCGCTCTCCCTGCTGCGAAATACCGACCGCACCTGCGCTTGGTACCTCTGAGAACCCTGTCATGATCTGGATCGATTACGTCATCCTGACGATTGTTGCTATCTCCATGGTGATCAGTGTTTCACGGGGTTTTGTGCGCGAGGCGCTCTCGCTGGTGATCTGGATCGCGGCCTTCTGGATCGCGCTGACCTTCTCCAATGATCTCGCACTGAGACTGGAGGGGATGATCGATACCCCCTCAGCGCGTATGATCGCCGCCTTCGCAATCCTTTTTCTAGCCACACTGATTGTCGGTGGCTTGACCAACTTCCTGATTGGCCAGCTGGTGAAAAAAACTGGCCTGGGGGGTACGGATCGTGCCGTTGGGATGCTATTTGGTATTGCGCGAGGCGTTCTGATTGTGGCCATTATTGTGGTCTTTGCGGGACTAACCCCGCTGCCGCAGGATCCCTGGTGGGGTGAGTCGACATTTCTGGTTCACTTCCAGCGTATGGCGATATGGATGATCAGCTTCCTGCCTGCGGAGTATGCAGGTAACTTCTCCTATTAGTTGATACGTGGCGGGGATGCCACTTTTCACTTCTGTGATATGTACGAGGAATTGAACTCATGTGCGGGATAGTCGGCGTTGTAGCTACATCACCCGTTAATCAGGCGCTCTATGATGGGCTCACTGTATTGCAGCATCGTGGTCAGGATGCCGCCGGTATTATGACCAGTGATAACGGTCAGCTCTTTCTGCGCAAAGATAATGGTCTGGTGAAGGATGTCTTCCGTACTCGCCATATGTTGCAGCTCAAGGGCAATATGGGTATCGGTCATGTCCGTTATCCGACTGCCGGTTGCTCATCTTCTGCCGAGTCGCAGCCCTTTTATGTCAACTCCCCCTACGGCATCTCGCTGGCACACAACGGTAACCTGACTAACGCGGATACCCTCAAGGAGGATCTGTTCCGTGAGGATCTGCGCCATATCAATACCAGCTCTGACTCTGAGGTGCTGCTAAACGTCTTTGCCCATGAGCTGCATCGTCAGAACAAGCTGCGCATTGATGAAAACGATGTGTTCGAGGCGGTGCGCGGTGTACATCGTCGCTGCAAGGGTGCCTATGCGGCGCTGGCGATGGTAACCGGTTACGGCATAGTTGCCTTCCGTGATCCCAACGGTATTCGCCCGCTGGTAATCGGTAAACGCGAGGGTGAGATGGGGGTGACCGAGTATATGTTCGCCTCCGAGAGCGTGGCGCTCGATGTGATCGGCTTTGAGCTGATGCGTGATGTTGAGCCGGGTGAGGCGGTTTACGTCAGTGTCGATGGCAAGCTGCATAGCCAGCAGTGCGCCGACAATCCAGTTCACAGCCCCTGTATTTTCGAGTTTGTCTATTTCGCACGCCCCGATACCATCATCGATGGCATCTCTGTCTACAAGGCGCGATTGCGCATGGGGGAGACGCTGGCGCAAAAGATCAAGCGTGACTTCCCCGATCACGATATCGATGTGGTGATTCCGATTCCTGATACCAGCCGCACCTCGGCGGTCCAGCTCTCTGCAGAACTGGGTACTCTTTATCGTGAGGGATTCATTAAGAACCGCTACATCGGCCGCACCTTTATCATGCCGGGTCAGACACAGCGCAAAAAGTCGGTGCGCCAAAAGCTCAATGCGATCGATCTCGAGTTCCGCGGTAAAAATGTACTACTGGTTGATGACTCTATTGTGCGCGGTACTACCTCACTGCAGATTATTCAGATGGCCCGCGATGCTGGTGCCAACAAGGTCTACTTCGCCTCAGCAGCGCCGCCGGTGCGTTATCCCAATGTCTATGGTATCGATATGCCAACCTCCAGTGAGCTGATCGGTTTTGGCCGTAACGATCAGGAGATCGCAGCGGAGATCGGTGCGGATCGGCTCTTCTACCAGGATCTCGATGACCTGATTGAATCGGTTCTCTACCGCAAGAACAAGACGGTGCAGCGCTTCGATACCTCGGTATTCAACGGTGAGTATGTGACCGGTGATGTGACCCCTGACTACCTCAATCAACTCGAGGCGAGCCGCAGTGATGGGGCCAAGGCGGAGCGGGATCAGCAGCAGATTCCGATCGATTTACATAACAACAGCTGACGCCATGCAGTTGACATGCATGGGGCAGTTTTTCTACTCTTTCAATCAAGCGCCGATTTGACTCAGCTTGCGGGCGCTAAATAAATCCAGCTAAAGAGAGGCGGTAACCTGCTTCTGCTGGAAGGCTGAGCGGGTTTTTTTGTGCCCGCTTGAAAGTGATCGACAGAGCCATGCGGGGTGTTATTCGTGTGGTTGCAAAGGGCCAGAGAATGGCCGGAGGTTAACGATGTTTGAAGATGGTCTAGACGATTTTGCACTGGAGACGCTTGCAGTCCGTGCTGGGCAGCAACGCACAGCTGAAGGGGAGCATGCAGAGCCGATATTCCCCACCTCCAGTTTTGTTTTTGCATCAGCCGAAGAGGCTGCAGCGCGCTTCTCGGGTGATCAACCCGGCAATATCTACTCGCGCTTCACCAATCCAACCGTGCGCACCTTTGAGCAGCGCCTGGCTGCGATGGAGGGTGGAGAGCGTTGCGTGGCGACCGCGTCGGGCATGTCGGCGATCCTCACCACCTGCATGGGGCTGCTGAAGGCGGGCGACCATGTCGTCTCCTCACGTTCGATATTTGGTACCACCACGGTGCTGTTCAACAACTACCTGACCAAGTTTGGTGTTGAGACCAGTTTTGTTGCGCAGACTGACTACAGTGAGTGGGAGGCGGCGATTCGTCCAGAGACACGCCTACTGTTTCTGGAGACCCCCTCGAACCCACTCACCGAGGTAGCCGATATTGCGCGTCTCGCTGAGCTGGCACACGCCAATGGTGCGCTGCTAGTGGTCGATAACTGCTTCTGCACACCGGCGCTGCAGCAGCCGTTGAAGCTGGGGGCCGATATCGTGATCCACTCCGCCACCAAGTATCTCGATGGGCAGGGACGTTGTGTCGGCGGCGCGGTAGTTGGCAGCGAGGAGATTGTCGGCGGTGATGTCTATGCATTTTTGCGCTCGGCTGGCCCGACCATGAGTGCCTTTAATGCCTGGGTCTTTCTCAAAGGGTTGGAGACACTCTCAATCCGCATGCGCGCTCACTGCGAGTCGGCGGGTGAGCTGGCGCACTGGCTAGAGTCTCAGCCAACAGTGAAACGTGTCTACTATCCCGGACTCGAATCGCATCCGCAGCATGGGCTGGCGGCGAGTCAACAGCGTGGTGCGGGTGGCATCCTCTCGTTTGAGCTCGAAGGTGGTCAGGCAGAGGCGTGGCGCTTTATCAATGCTACCGAGCTGGTATCGATTACCGCCAACCTGGGTGATGCCAAGACCACGATTACCCATCCGGCCACTACCACACACGGCCGTCTCACTGCTGAACAGTGTGCCGAGTCGGGTATTAGTGATGGTCTGCTGCGTCTCTCGGTGGGATTGGAAGATGTCGTCGATCTGAAAAACGACCTGGCCCGCGGTCTGGCGGCTGTGGCCGGATGAGTCGTCTCCCTCAGTCCGTTGATAGAGAAGGCGATCGATGATCCAGAGTATTTTTGATCTGGCACGGGGCTGTCTTGATGCTTGTGATCCCGATGAGAAGATCGCCCTGACCAACGCCGCCAGTGCGGCATGGCAGGCGGGTGAGTGTGCGCTTGATGCGACGGTTGAAGCTGAGCCGATTCCCGATCCCGGTCGTCCCGCGCGACCTCTACTAGTGCGTCCACGTGAATTGCAGCAGCGTAAACCGACCACGGTTGAGGGGCGGGCGATACTGTTTCATGCGCTGGTACATATCGAGTTTAATGCGATCAACCTCGGTTGGGATGCGGTCTACCGTTTTCGCGATATGCCGAATGACTACTATAGCGACTGGATTCAGATCGCCTTTGAGGAGGCGTACCACTTCGGTCTGCTGCGCGACCATCTGCGTACGCTCGGTTATGAGTATGGGGATTTCCCCGCCCATAACGGCTTGTGGGAGATGGCTGAGGAGACATCCTACGATGTATTGGCGCGTATGGCGCTGGTGCCGCGCTGTCTGGAGGCGCGCGGCCTCGATGTGAGTCCGGGCATTAAGGCCAAGCTGCTGAAGGTGGGGGATAGTGAAGGCGCGGCGCTACTCGATATTATTCTGCGTGATGAGATCGGCCATGTCGGAGTCGGCAATCGCTGGTTCCACTACCTCTGTAGTGAGCGTGCGCTCGATTCTGAGCAGCAGTTCGATGCGCTGCTGGAACGGCATATGAAGGGACAGATTCGCGGCCCCTTTCATCGTGAGGCGCGACTTGAGGCGGGTTTTACCGTTGAGGAGCTCGACTACCTCGAAGGGGTGGGCGGAACGCTCAGGCCTCGATAGGCTCGAGACTGCATCCCTCAGGAGTGCAGCGCAACACGCTGCCCCGCTGATGCCAGTCACCGACGACCATGCGTTGTACGCTTTGGCCATCTAGCTCAAGGTCGTGAATGGCTGGGCGGTGGGTATGACCATGGATCAGCTGCTGTACCTGATGAGATCGCATTACCTGTTCGATCTCCTGCTGGTTGGCATCCATAATCGCGAGTGATTTTTCACTCATCTCGGCACGACTTTTTGCGCGCACCTCCGAGATCATCTCAATGCGTGGTCCTATCTCCAGTGAGAGCACCTGCTCAATCAGTGCGGGTGCACGAACCATGTTTCGAAATGCCTGATAGTCCTGGTCATCGGTGCAGAGGGTGTCACCGTGCATCAACAGTGTTTGTTTGCCGTAAAGCTCGATCAGGGTTGGATCTTGAAGGAGTTGTGCGCCCGTCTCGGTAAGAAACTGCGCCCCAATCAGAAAATCACGATTGCCGTGCATGAAAAAGAGTGGGGCTTGCCACGCCTTGAGCGCCGTGACGATTTGCTGTTTCCCTGGGTCGGGATCATCATCGCCAAACCAGATCTCAAACAGGTCGCCGAGAATATAGAGCGCCTCGGCCGAGGCGCTCTCTCGCTGCAAAAAGTCGAGAAAGAGGCGCGTCGTCTCGGGCCGACTCTCGTGTAGGTGGAGGTCGGCGATAAAGAGGCTCTCACCCATCAGTTCTGTGCAGCGGTACCGGTTTTGTCGTCTACCACGGAGGCGCGTTCGATGATCACAACATCTTGTGGTACGTCACGCGGGAAGGGACCGCCTGAACCGGTGCGCATCTGTTCGATCTTGTCGACCACATCCATGCCTTTCACGACCTCACCGAAGACGGCGTAGCCCCAGCCGCGTTTGGTTTTTGCGCTGTGGTTGAGGAAGCTGTTATTGACGGTATTGATGAAAAACTGCGCGGTGGCGGAGTGGGGGATTGAGGTGCGTGCCATGGCGACGCTACCACGGCGATTCTTCAAGCCGTTATCGGCCTCGTTCTTGATCTCATCGCGAGTCGCTTTTTTGGTGTAGGTCTTGGTGAATCCACCGCCCTGGATCATGAAGTCACTAATCACGCGGTGGAAGACGGTGCCGTTATAGAAACCGCTGTTGACGTAGGTGAGGAAGTTCTCGACCGTAACCGGTGCCTTGTCGCGATGGAGCTGGATGGTGATGTTGCCGACATTGGTCTCAAGCAGTACATGTGGTGTTGGGGGCATCTCGGCCTGGGCGAGGTTGAAGGTAAGCAGCAGGAGCAGGGTGGTCAGTATGCGTTTCATGTTTTTTTTCCATGGTTGAACTGGGTTAGATGATAAAGTGGCGCGGCTGATGGGGAAAGCCTATTTTGTCGTTGATTTGGCTTTCCGTTAACATGCCCGCCACCGGTTGCAGGGCTGGAAGATCAACACTGCCCGCTGCGCTTCCACCGGCTAATGACTATGACCTCGGAAACTTCGATATGTTGCAGATCCACAATAACCTGAGCAATCAGCTAGAGCCCTTCACTCCTATCGACCCGCAGCGGGTACGAATCTATGTCTGCGGAATGACGGTTTACGACTACTGTCATATTGGCCACGCGCGGGTATTGGTGGTCTTTGATGTGGTCTATCGCTATCTCTGCAAGATCTACGGCGAGCAGCAGGTCACCTATGTGCGCAACGTGACCGATATCGACGACAAGATTATCCAGCGCGCCAACGAGAACGGGGAGGATTTTTCTAACCTGACCTCCCGTTTTGTCGAGGCGATGCACGAGGATGCCGATGCGCTGGGGGTGTTACGCCCGAATGAGGAGCCACACGCCACCACCCATATGGATCAGATTGTAGAGATGATCGCCAAGTTGGTCGAGAAGGGCTACGCCTATCCGGCTGCCAACGGTGACGTTTACTACGATGTCAGCAAGTTCGAGGGTTACGGCAAGCTCTCTGGTAAAAACCCTGAAGATCTACGCGCTGGTGAACGGGTGGCGGTCGATACCGCAAAAGACGATCCGCTCGATTTTGTCCTGTGGAAGGCGGCTAAACCGGGGGAGCCGAGCTGGGAATCACCCTGGGGAAATGGGCGTCCCGGTTGGCACATTGAGTGTTCAGCGATGTCGACCCACTGTCTCGGTAATCACTTTGATATTCACGGCGGTGGCCTCGATCTGCAATTTCCCCATCACGAAAATGAGATCGCACAGAGTGAGGCGGCGACCGGCTGCCAGTTTGTAAATGTCTGGATGCATAACGGTTTTGTGCGTGTCGACGATGAGAAGATGTCGAAGTCGCTCGGTAACTTCTTCACCATTCGCGAGGTGATGAAGCAGTACGATCCTGAGGTGATCCGTTACTTCATTCTTACCAGCCACTATCGTAGTCCGCTCAACTACTCCGATAAACACCTCGATAACGCCAAGGCAGCGCTGAGCACGCTCTATACCGCACTGAAGGGGGTTGCACTTGAGGGCGTGGAGGCTGCTGCAGGTGAGGGCTACACTGAGCGTTTTTATGCAGCATTGGATGATGATTTCGCCACGTCAGAAGCACTGGCAGTGCTGTTCGAAATGGCCAAGGAGGTCAATCGTCTGCGTGATAGTGATGGCGTGCAAGCGGTTGAAATAGCGGCGCAGCTAAAACAGCTGGCACAGCTGTTGGGTATTCTGCAGCGCGATCCGGTTGCCTACCTACAAGGTGGAGTCGGCAGCGAAGAGGGGCTCAGCAACGAGCAGATTGAGACGCTGATCGAGGCGCGTCTGACGGCGCGCAGCAACAAGGAGTGGGCCGAGTCAGATCGCATTCGTGATGAGCTGCAAGCGGCTGGAATCGTCCTGGAGGATGGTGCCGGCGGTACTACCTGGCGCCGCGGCTAGTTAGAGGCGTGTGGACGGAGTAGTTGCTCCGTCCACGGCATGTTATGAGTGGAACTGTTCCAGCGCCTCAATGGTGTTGTTGAGCAGTACAGCAACAGTCATTGGTCCAACGCCGCCCGGTACCGGAGTAATCCGGCCTGCGCGCTCACGGGCACTCTCAAAATCGACATCACCGACCAGACGCCCGTCATCGAGACGGTTGATACCGATGTCGATGACGGTCGCCCCCGGTTTGATCCACTCGCCCTTAACCAGTCCCGGTTTGCCGGCAGCGACGACCACGATGTCGGCGCGCCTGATCTGCTCCTCGAGGTCTCGCGTCATACGGTGGCAGGTGGTGGTGGTGCAGCCAGCCAGAAGCAGTTCAAGCCCCATTGGCCGACCGACGTGGTTAGATGCACCAACGACAACCGCCTCCTGGCCCTTCAGCTCCATACCGGTGCTGCGCAGCAGCTTGATTACGCCGTAGGGGGTGCAGGAGCGTAACGTTGGCAGGCGCACCGCAAGGCGGCCGATGTTGTAGGGGTGGAAGCCATCCACATCCTTGTCGGGGCGGATGCGTTCGATCACCGTCTCGGTATCGATATGCGCTGGCAGCGGAGTCTGGACCAGGATGCCGTCCACAGTAGCGTCTTCGTTGAGCTCATCGATTAGCTTAAGCAGATCTTCCTGGCTGGTCTCAGGGGACAGATCGTGGGAGATCGAATTCACCCCGACCTCGGCGCAGGCGTTACGTTTATTGCGAACATAGACCTCGGAGGCTGGATCAGCGCCGAGCAGAATGACAGCTAGTCCCGGTGCGCGCAGTCCTTTGGCGGTACGTGCCTCCACCTTGCCCTTTATCTCTTGTCTAAGTTCGGCGGCGATCGCCTTGCCGTCAATGATCTGCGCTGTCATGGGTGTGAAATCCAGTATGAATGAACGGTGAATTCTCTCATGCAGTAGCTGCTTGCGACAAGCGACCCTCACGCTATGTAATGTTCCATTACGATCTCTACAGACGTTTTTTTCGTGTTTTTTTCAGGAAGGAATTGACGGCATGGGGGGAGTGCGATTATTATCGCCAGCCTTCTTGCAGTACCTTGCAGAAGTCGAGTGCCTCAAGAAGGCTACTCGGGGTATAGCGCAGCCTGGTAGCGCGCCTGCTTTGGGAGCAGGATGTCGGGAGTTCGAATCTCTCTACCCCGACCAATTGTAAAGGTGAATGAGCAGTCAGGCGGCTCAGTCACAAAGGTTCAATGCGCCCGTAGCTCATCTGGATAGAGCATCGGCCTTCTAAGCCGAGGGTAGCAGGTTCGAGTCCTGTCGGGCGTACCATTCGCCGGTGGTTCTCATTGCCGCAAGGTATGAAGAGTTCAGTGGTGAGCGTAGCTCAGTCGGTAGAGCCCCGGATTGTGATTCCGGTGGTCGTGGGTTCGATCCCCATCGTTCACCCCATTATCTAGATCGTTTATTATTACGATCGAAATGAGTTTGGGATATTAGCTCAGTTGGTAGAGCAGGAGACTCTTAATCTCTTGGTCCAAGGTTCGAATCCTTGATATCCCACCATATTCAATGGGTTGCCGGAAACGGTAGCCCTTTTTTGTGCGCTGCTTCCAGTAAATAGACTGTGATCTGATATAATTCAGGGTATTGGGTTAAATAGCTACGAGGTTGTGGTTATGAGAATCGACAGCGCGCTCGGTACATCACTGCAGGGGTTGAAACAGGGGCAGCAGCGCCTGGTTGAAAGCTCTCAACAACTCACCGCTGCGGCGACCGCTGCACCGCAGGAAAATCTTACTGCTCCTATCGCTGAGCTTCAGCGCGCACGCGATCAGGTTGAGGTCTCGGCCAGGGTTGTGCAGGCCGTCGATCAAACACTCAATAACCTCCTCAAGGCCTTTTCTTAAAACTATGCAGATCGCATCCCAACAGATCGGTTCAGTCATTAACACTCTCTCTGGTATGAGCCCGGGGAGTCGCTATTTTTGCGGAAGCTTGTTTTGGGCATCCAAGCCCAAGCAAGCGGCAAAAACTTAACGCGACCGTTTATGCCTGCGGCGCCCCGACCGGACTAACCGCCTTCGCTTCGCTATCCATAGCGGTCAGCGCAGGTGAAGCGCGATGAAGCAGCTGCGCCTGCTGCTGAAGAGGATCAGAAAGAGACTGCAAGCCAGGGAGTGGGGGCGTTGAGCAGAAAGAGAGCGCTGAGAAGGAGGGGCGCGTAGAGGCGAATGAGCCGACCGAGCAGGATCTTGCCAGAGATCGACAGCTTGCGGAGCGGGATCGCGAGGTGCGGGCGCATGAGCAGGCACATCTCTCAGTAGGTGGCCCTTATACAGGTCGCGCCAGCTTTACCTACGAACGCGGTTCTGATGGGGTGAACTACGCGGTGGCTGGGGAGGTGAGTGTTGATACTTCGGCTGTTCCCAACGATCCCCAGGCAACCTTGGAGAAGGCAGAGGTGATTCGCCGTGCAGCCCTCGCGCCCGCTGAACCCTCGGCGCAGGATCAGCGTATCGCCGCGGAGGCGGCCAGTATGGCAGCTGAGGCGCGCACAGAATTGGCCGCTGAACGGGCCGAAGAGGCCTCCAAGTCAGCGGAAGGCGAATCTCAGAGTAATGAGCTTCATTCGCGTTACCAAAGTGATGACGAGGTTGAACCGGGGGCTTCGATAGATCTCTATGCATGAGTAATGTTTCCGGCCAGATGAGGGCTGGATAATCACTGTTTACTGCTATCTTTGTTTTATGAGGCACTGCTTCTATCCAAGTTGACCATCGGGTGCACTGGGGGAGGTTGTATGGCTACTGAGTTTGAGCCCAAGGTGGGTGAGTGGTACAAGTATTCCGAGACCGGCAAGCTGTTTGAGGTTGTCGCGTTTGATGAGGATGAAGGTGCGATCGAGATTCAACATCTGGATGGTGAGGTTGAGGAACTTGATCTCGAAATCTGGTTTGAGGTTGATCTCGAGATGGCAGAGGCACCGGAGGATTGGAGCGCCGCCTACGACGGCATCGATAAGGATGATCTAGGTTATAGCGACAAGGCGATTCGCCCAGAGGATTGGTCGGGACCGATGAATGAGATCGACCGGCTAGAGAGTGATTGAGCCTTACTCTGGAGGCTGAGGTTCGCTCTCCTCCGGATCGTGTTTTCCCTTTTCGCCAAACTCGTGGCGGATTGTGGCATAGCTCTCAATCCGCTCTGCTACCAGCTGGTTAATGCTCCCTTCCGGATAGTGTTCGTCATCATCCATTTCGCCTGCATCGCAGGCCATTAGCAGGGTGGCTGCCTCGTCGATGGTGTGGATGGGGTAGATCTGGAAACTACCATTTTCGACCGCCTCTACCACATCGCGGCGTAACATCAGGTGTTTGACGTTGCTGGCGGGTATCAATACCGCATGTTCATCCAGCTCTCCGCGCCCGCGGCAGATATCGAAAAACCCTTCAATCTTCTCATTGACCCCGCCGATCGCCTGTACCTCGCCGTGTTGATTGACCGAGCCAGTAACGGCGAGTGATTGCAGAATCGGTTTGTTGGCAAGTGATGAGAGCAGGGCGCAGAGTTCTGCAATCGATGCGCTATCGCCTTCGACTCCGCCGTAGCTCTGTTCAAACACCAGGCTGGCGGAGAATGAGAGCGGGTGTTTTTGGCCGTAGCGTTCGCCCAACAGTGCGGTGAGGATCATCACCCCCTTGGAGTGAATGGCGCCACCGAGTTCGATCTCACGTTCAATGTCGATGATCTCGCCCTCACCGAGGCGTGTGGTGGCGGTAATTCGTGTCGGTTGTGCAAAACGGAAGTTTCCGAGATCGATCACCGAAAGGGCGTTGACCTGTCCTACCTTGCTGCCGGAGGTGTCGATCAGCAGGGTGCCGCGATTGATCTCTTCGTAACTATGTTCACGTAATCGATCGGCGCGCCGAATCTGTGCGTCGATGGCCTGTTGAATATCACTGTCGTTGATCGCGCTGTGGTTGTTGATGGTGGCAAAGTGGTCGGCCTCACACAGCAGATCGACCAGGGTGCGGGCGTGAGTCGAGAGCTTCTCGTTATCGCCGCTACGACGTGCGCTGTATTCAATCACCCGCACCACGGCGGAGCGGTGCAGAGGAAGGAGCTTCTCTTTATGCGCCAGCATGCCGAGCAGACGTGCATAGAGTAGGCGATTCTCAGCGGTAGCCTCGATCTGCTCCTCAAAGTCGGCGGCCACCTTGAACAGTTCAGCAAAGTCGGGGTCGTACTCGAGCAGGATGTAGTAGAGCAGTCGGTCACCGATCAGGATTACCTTGATATCGAGCGGGATCGGTTCGGGTTCAAGCGAAACGGTGCTGATCAGGCTAAGCATCTGCCCCAGCGACTCAATCTTGATCTCTCCGGCGCGCAAAGCGCGTTTGAGGCCCTCCCAGGCGTAGGGCTCAGTGAGCAGTTTGCGAATATCAAGAATCAGGTATCCACCATTGGCCTGGTGCAGAGCGCCGGGTTTGATCAGGGTGAAGTCGGTGATCAGGGCGCCCATCTGTGCAATATGCTCGACGCGACCAACCATGCTCTGGAATGAGGGGTTGTCGTTGTAGATGATCGGCGCACCTTTTGAGTCACTTTGATCGATTAGCAGGTTGACGCGGTAGCGATTGAAAAGAGAATTCTGATTGTTAGCTGTGGCATTGCTCGGTTGTTTACTCTCTTTGCCGTCCGGTTTGATAAAGATCTCGGTATTCTCAACCAGATCATCGCGTACCGACTCCAGATAGGTCACCACCTTGGGCAGATTACTGAAGCGGATGGTTAACGCGTCGATCAGGTGAGCAACGGCGGTCATAGTGACTTCGTGATTGAGCTGCTTGGTATGCTCGCGTGCCTCTTTATTCCAGAGCGGGATCTGATTGAGAATGTGGTGCAGCTTCTCCTGCAGTGTGGAGACAATCTGCTCAATGCGTGCCTGCTCCTCTTGGCCGAGCTGTTCATATTTCTCTGGTGGAATGACCTCGCCCTCTGTGGTGGGCGCGAAGGCAAAACCCGATGGGGTGCGGATCAGGGTGATCTGGTGCTGTTCCGCCTCCTGCTGTAGCTCCGCAAAGGCGCTCTCCTGGCGCTCTTTCAGTGCGTCCTGTATCTCCTGAACCCGATTCTGATACTCCTCACCTTCAAAGGCGGCGGGGATGGCGCTAAGTAACTCCTCGATCAGGTGGTCCATCTCTCGATGCAGCTCGACTCCTTCGCCAGCGGGGAGTTCGAGTGCGAGTGGCTTGTGTGTCTCTTTGAAATTGTTGACGTAGCACCAGTCGGAGGGGGTGCGGTCGTTGCTGGCCTGCTGTTCGACAAAGTGCTGGATCAGTGTGTGACGACCGATGCCAGCGGGGCCAAGGGCGTAGATATTGTATCCTTCGCGACGTATCGCAATGCCAAAATGGACCGCCTCTTCAGCGCGGGACTGGCCAACGATCTCTTTGAGGCCATCAAGCTCATCGGTGGTTTCAAACTCAAACTGGTCCGGGTCGCAAAGGCGACAGAGCTGCTGGCTATTGAGCGGTTTGATCGGTTGCATGGGATACCTTTATGGCTCTCTTATTCTGATCCTAGTCCCGATTCTCGCATTTGACTGCCAAATCGTGAACCTGGGTTGTGGTGCTGCCTGAAATAGGTTGAAAAAGGGGCTTCCGCGAGGCGCCCTGATCCCGGTATAATGGCAAGTTGACCTGTTTGTTCAGGGCAATGCGAGAGTGGCGGAATTGGTAGACGCGCTGGATTTAGGTTCCAGTGGGGCAACCCGTGAGAGTTCGAGTCTCTCCTTTCGCACCATATTTTAGTTGTAGTTCTCGAAAGTCGCCCCTATCTATAGCTGGATGCGGGTTTCGAGATGAATTGGCAGCAATCGAATGCTGCCGTTAGTTAAACCATATAGACGCATGCGTTCCATGCGATGAGGTGATTTTCAATGCAAGTTTCAGTCGAGACAACCGAGGGCCTTGAGCGCCGCATGACCATTGAGGTGCCCGCCGAGGAGATTGAACAGGCCATTGAGAGCCGTCTGGAGTCGATGAAAGGTCAGGTCAAGGTTGCTGGCTTCCGTCCTGGCAAGGTGCCGCTCAAGGTGGTTAAGCGTCAGTATGGTGATCAGGTTCGCGCCGAGATTGTAGAAGAGGCGATTCGCAATGCGCTCTCCAACGCGGTTAATCAGGAAAATCTACGCCCTGCAGGCAGTCCTCTGATTGAGCCTAAGCCTCTCGAGGCGGGCAAGGCGCTGGAGTTCTCTGCAACCTTTGAGATCTATCCGGAGTTTGAGCTTGCTGCGCTTGAGGGTGCCAAGATCGAGAAGCCGGTTGTTGAGATCAGGGTGGAAGATCTTGAACAGATGCTCAACAAGCTGCGCGATCAGAAGGCAGAGTGGAACGACGTTGAGCGTGAGGCACAGAATGGCGATCGTGTAATGATCGATTTTGTCGGTGCTATCGATGGCGAAGAGTTCCCTGGTGGTACCGGCCAGCAGGTTGCCGTTGTGCTGGGTGCCAATAGCATGATCCCCGGTTTTGAAGATGGGTTGATCGGTAGCAAGGCGGGCGAGGAACATAGCCTCGATCTGACCTTCCCCGAAGAGTACGGTGCCAAAGAGCTTGCGGGTAAGGATGTGAACTTCAAGGTCACTGTCACCACCGTTGCTGAATCTTTCCTGCCTGAGCTGGATGATGCCTTTGCTGTTGATTTTGGTGTGGCTGATGGCGGTATCGAAACGCTGCGCAATGAAGTACGTGCCAATATGGATCGTGAGCTTGAGCAGGCAGTGAAGGGCAGTGTTAAAGAGCAGGTAATGGAGCTGCTGCTGTCGAAGAACGAATTTGACGTGCCAAAGGCGCTGGTCGATCAGGAGATCGGAAATCTGATGCAGCAGTCGGGTCTGCAGATGCCGCCCGAGATGCAGAAGGATCCGGAGCCGGTTCGTGCGCTGTTTGAAGAGCAGGCGAAAAAACGCGTCAAGCTGAGCTTGATTTTGGCTAATGTCGCCAACAGAAATGAGATTAAGGTTGACCCTGATCGTGTCCGTGAGACGGTCGATAAGGTTTCGCAGACCTACGACAACCCAGAAGAGTTTGTGAAGTGGTACTACAGTAATCGCGAGGCACTGGCGCACGTAGAGTCGCTAGTACTTGAAGAGCAGATCGTTGACTGGGCTGTTGAGCAGCTCGAAGTCAGCGAGGTAGCGAAGTCATTTGAAGAGGTCATGGCGTCGAAAACTGCTTAAGTAATCAAAGCCGTAGTCGAGGGGATTAAATGAGCAATTTTGGTGGATTTGACGGTATTCAGGCATCAGGCCTGGTTCCGATGGTGGTTGAGCAGACGCAGCGTGGTGAGCGTTCCTACGATATCTACTCACGACTGCTCAAAGAGCGCGTGATCTTCATGGTTGGCCAGGTCGAAGACCATATGGCAAACCTGATTGTCGCGCAGTTGCTCTTCCTCGAGTCAGAGAATCCCGATAAAGATATCCATCTCTATATCAACTCACCGGGTGGTTCGGTCAGTGCCGGTCTCTCAATCTACGACACGATGCAATTTATCAAACCCGACGTCAGCACCATGTGCATCGGTCAGGCGGCCAGCATGGGTGCGGTGTTATTGGCGGGTGGTGCGGCAGGTAAGCGCTTTGCGCTACCTCACTCTCGCACCATGATTCATCAACCGCTGGGTGGCTTCCAGGGTCAGGCCTCAGATATTGAGCGCCATGCCAAAGAGATCCTGTTGGTGCGTGAACGTCTCAACAAGATCCTTGCCGACCATACCGGTCAGTCGATTGAAAAGATTGCAGCCGATACCGATCGTGATTTCTTCATGAGTGGTGAAGAGAGTGCCGAATACGGCTTGATCGATTCAGTGCTAGATAACCGCGCAGCAGTTGCTTCTGAGGAGTAAGGCACGCCGCTGAGTCACGCGACAGTGCACGGCACTGCGCTGTGGCATTTCAGGCATAACCTCCGCTGACCGCCATGGATAGCGAAGCGAAGGCGGTTAGTCCGCGATAGTCGACGCCGTCTGCATATTCGTAGTTGAGAGCGCGAGCGAACGACGAA
>NZ_MPRL01000160.1:0-1550 GCF_002020875.1 Solemya pervernicosa gill symbiont
ATCTGAGGGATAAGCAAGGCTGGGATACGCCGTACTGGACAGTCAAAGTGTAACCTATGTCCTTGGACTTAAGTGTTACCTATCTCCTTGACTCGTACAGCGCCCCACGATTTGCCGCTTCGCGGTTCGCTCCGTTTCTCGCCCTTTCAGGCGTGAGCAGAAACTCGCTGCGCTCAAACAGCTGCTCACTTCATCCTGAAAGGACTGCGATACTCACCTTCATCGACGGGATGTAAAACCAACATCCCAAGTTTCGACACTGACCATAATTCATGGATGATTGATTATCATTGTTAATTCGTAGGGTGGGCATGATTTTGATGCCCATGCGGCTTCCAATCCAAATGATAGTTAAGCCACGTAATTGGCAACAGCAGTAGTTTTGAGTAATCTCAGCTACACAACATAACGAAAAATGATCATGCGCTAGCCGTGATCGCACAACAGGAAGAAGTCTTGCAGGATGCAAACACTCACGAAATATTCCCGAAAAGCAAACAAATCGATTACGCAATGTAAGAATTGTTGGTGGCATCACCCAACAAAAGTGGGGCCCAGGTTTGGATGATTTGAACGAAGATTCCCTCTGGCATGGGCTAGAGTTGGCAAACCAAAATGCGCATACCCTTTTGACTGTTGCGGAAGACGCATCAAGACGGCATGCGTTTGGTGTTGCAGTTGCATTGTCCATTCTTAGTGCAGAGGAGGCTGCAAAATCATTAGGACTTGCGACCAGAGCTCTTAGTCATCAGCCAGATTAGGTTCACCTCAAGAAGTACTTCCATAATCACAAGCATAAGCATAAGCATAAGCATAAGCATAAGCATAAGCATAAGCATAATGCAGGCGCTGACCGCCATGGATAGCGAAGTGAGGGCGGTTAGTCCGCGATAGTCGACGCCGTCTGCCTATTCGTAGTTGAGAGCGCGAGCGAACGACGAAGAAGATGCAGCAGCGGCTTTATGTCGGCGTAGGGATGCCCAAAACAAGCTTCCGCAAAAATAGCGACTCCCCGAAAGTTTTTTAGAAAGATTCTTTGAGGCCAATTTGATAACGATATTGGTCGCATTGCTTGCTGTGAATGCGGCCACAATGGGAATTGTTCTTACAAAAATACGTGACCTTATTGATAATAACGGCGGTTCCGAATTCTTTTATAAGACGCGTTTAAATATGCTTTTATCCGTTAAGGAACAAATTGGTCTTATAGTTTTGGCTGCTTTGGTGTTGTCGCTGAAAGCATCTCCTTTGGTGGTCGGGGTCGTAAATCTTCCCTTGCTTATTAATTTTATAGTTAATGGAATTTTCGCATATGCTCTATTGATTTTATACGACACTGCAAAAGGCGTGCTTATAATTGTAGATTTCGAAGGTTAACAAAGACGGGCTGAATGAAGAATATTGGAAAAACCGGGTCAGAGCAATATTCTCTAATATAGTAACAACTGTTCTCTGAGGCTCCCCCGGTTTAACGGATGAATTAATTAAGAGGCACACTTTGCCTCGTATTCTGCAGGACTTACATACCCCAAGTACGAGTGACGCCTGCG
>NZ_MPRL01000161.1:0-1644 GCF_002020875.1 Solemya pervernicosa gill symbiont
TCGTCGTTCGCTCGCGCTCTCAACTACGAATATGCAGACGGCGTCGACTATCGCGGACTAACCGCCTTCGCTTCGCTATCCATGGCGGTCAGCGAATGAAGGAGATGTTTACAAAAAAAGAAAACTTAAAAAACATTCTTAAACGTTATCTAAATGACCTAATCTTCCACAACATGGGAAAAGTTAAACCAATGTATCGCGATGTCTTCGGTATAGACTTTGGTGAAATAGGGTGGTTATTTGAAGCGATAGTATGCAGACATCATTGCGTACATCGTGCTGGTTACGACAAGGATGGAAAGAAGGTAACCATATCAAAGCAATCTTTAGAAACCTTAATGGTGCAGAGCTCGGGGAGTCGCTATTTTTGCGGAAGCTTGTTTTGGGCATCCAAGCCCAAGCAAGCGGCAAATACTTAACGCGACCGTTTATGCCTACGGCGCCCCCCGAAATATGCAACCTGCCTGAAATCACAGACGACGTTTTATTCTAAATCAACTGTGAATTCCAGGAACAGCTTACTTACTAACAAACCGACCAAACCTATCAGTGAAGAATCTCGATACAGAAGAGCGCCCGTACAAAGTGGGGGACACTGTAAAGCTTGTCCCTTCTCAACACTCCAAGGGTTGGTCTCCAAACCGTAACAGCTGGGGCTTAGTTGATAACGAAACGTATATAATATTACGCATCGCAAACGGTAAGTATCTTTATGTTATCCCAGATCAACCTAACGGATGGCACTGGAAAGATTTCAAACCGGCCTCAACATGACCGCCCGTAGGTTGGAGAAATAGCAATGAAAAGAGCAGCTGATAGCATCCTAGCAATAGGCACTCCATTGCACGCCGTCGGGGAGTCGCTATTTTTGCGGAAGCTTGTTTTGGGCGTCCAAGCCCAAGCAAGCGGCAAATACTTAACGCGACCGTTTATGCCTACGGCGCCCCGACATTCGAACAAATCAAGATCGTATTACCAAAAATCGCTTTATCAAATCTCGTGATACTGGGTGGTGACGTATTAAAAAAGAACGGCGGCACACATTCATACACAGGAGACAATTGGTCCGTCGATTTTATCGATAATGAAGCTTGGAGCAATTATTCGATAAGAAGCGTCAAGCAAACATTCAAGATAATCAGAGAGTTCGATGAGTCACTTCAAAGCAACAACATCAGGTATGTGCTAGTCATAGTTGATGAACTGGAAAATACTGTAGTCGTGGATGAATATCACAAGCAATTTTGAACAAATTCAGGCTTTCCCCCCTCGTACAACAGCCCGCAGGTTGGGTTGAACAGAGTGAAACCCAACAAACCGACCACATCGGCATATGGTGGGTATCGCTTCGCTCAACCCACCCTACGGCTGACAAGCTCAAATCAAGGGTGGTTTTGACTTTCTCTCCCCTTCTACATCGCCGAGCATCGGAGTGATTTCAGGGGGAAGTGGGCAGTCTGTCTGAGCGAGGTTTACCGAGCGAGTTCTGCCCACGCCTGAAATCACGAGAAGCGCAGGGAACCCGAAGGGCGATGTAGTGGGGCGTGTACGAGTCAAGGAGATAGGTAACACTTAAGTCCAAGGACATAGGTTACACTTTGACTGTCCAGTACGGCGTATCCCAGCCTTGCTTATCCCTCAGAT
>NZ_MPRL01000018.1:0-57231 GCF_002020875.1 Solemya pervernicosa gill symbiont
TTCGTCGTTCGCTCGCGCTCTCAACTACGAATATGCAGACGGCGTCGACTATCGCGGACTAACCGCCTTCGCTTCGCTATCCATGGCGGTCAGCGATGGAGCGCTGTGGCTTTAACCGCTCATTTACTCTAACACCGAATCGATGGCGTGAGTCTATTAGTCGAGCTGTTCTAAAGCCAATGAAATCGGTACCCATGCATATAGATACTAGTCATATGCAACATGCCGTTCTCGACCCACCCACTCGTTCAGCCTCCGTTCAGCACCGCAGGGATAGATTGAAGGCGTGCATGGGGCAGAGTGTCCCGATAACGATAAGGAGGCACGTCATGATCAAGCTACTTCTACCTGCAATGGGTGCGCTGCTGGTGCTCAGCGGCTGCAATGTGAATCCGACCCACTCTGAGGTGCGTGTCTACAAGGAGCAGGCCTACGACTACTACGACACCGAGGTGGTGGATGACTACTACGATCGTTATGCCGATCGCTACGACTACGATGAGCCGCCTGTGGTGGTGCACAGGACGAAGGTGATCCACAACCACATCCACACTCCTCCCCCGGTGAAGAGGGTTGTGAAGGTGGTGCATAAGCATCCGCACCACGGCAAACATACCGATCACCATCATGACAAACACCCCCACGCTGATAAGAAGGGATTCATTCACAAGACGAAGCATCGACACGATGGAAAAGAGCTGAAACGTGCCGTGCATATCGATAAGCGGGGGCCTGTCATTGGTAGCAAGAGCGTCACCCATATTAAGAAGAGATCCACCACACACCCTAAGAAGAGGGCCGTAACAACCAGAACAGTCGTGTCAAAAAAAGCGGTCGATAAACGTGATCACGCTATCAAGAGCAGAAAAGTGGTACGCACTAAACGTGTGATACCCAACCCTATCAAGGGCAAGAAGAGTGTGAAGGTGACTACGACTCAAGCATCGAAGCAGGTAAAGGGTAACGGCCGTGTGGTGAAGAGGAGCGTGAAGGTTGAACGTGAACTGAAGCGCAATGGCACCAGGAAGGTTACCAAGGTTGAGCGCAAGACGGTGAAGAGCAAGCGAGACGCGGAGCGTAAGGCCAGGAAGGCGGCACAACAGAAGAAGCGTCAGGAGAGAAAGGATGGCGGCCTGACGGCGGTCAGTGTCGATGCGGAGCAGATTGATCGTAATGGAAAAAGGGAGCGTCGTTATCGTCACTACTAGTCGTGATGACTAGCGAAGACGCTCTTATCTTTTCAGCCGCTAACAGGGATGTTGCGGCTATTTTTATTAATTCAGCTGCAGCGCCTTTTCAACGACGCCGTAGAAGTGCCGGATATCGAGCGGCTTGGTGAGGTAGTCGGTAAAACCCGCCTCAATACCCCGTTCGATATCCTCCTGCATGGCATTGGCGGTGATGGCGATGATGGGGGTGGTATCGAACTGTAACTTCTCTTGCAGATACTCCATCACCTGATAACCATCCATCTCGGGCAGATTGATATCGAGCAGAATGAGATCGGGCTGATGCTCTATAGCCAGATCGATACCGCGCCTGGGCGCCTCGGCCGTTAGTAGTTTGATGTTTTTACAGCGTGTCAGCAGCTGCTGTATGAACATCAGATTGACCGGATTATCTTCAATGTAGAGCACCGTGCGTGCGCCCACCTTACTCAGAAGTTCCATTTCAATGGGTAAGCTCAGTTTCTGATCGATCTCTTTCTGCTTGCTCACGTCACCTGCGGGCAACTCGAACCAGAAGCTACTCCCTTTGCCGAGTTCACTGACCACATCGAGCGTGCTTCCCATCAACTCAACGATATGGCGCGTCAGGGTAAGACCGATGCCTGAGCCTTCAATGGTACTGTTCTCTGCGCCGAGTCGATTAAAGGGCTGAAACATCAGCTCCAGATCGCCATTGGAGATGCCCGTTCCGGTATCTGCAATTTCTATACGTATCTGCCGCTCACCTCTGCTCTCAACCGTCAGGCGAACCTCTCCCCCCTTGTTGTTATATTTGATCGCGTTGGAGAGCAGATTTAATAAAACTTGTTTAAGGCGTGTCCTATCGCTGAGGACAACCACACCTTTATCACACTGCACATCAAGTGAGATTTGGTACTGCTCTGCCAACGCTCCTACCAGTGCCAGACACTCGTCGAGCACCTCATTCAGCTCAACCTCCTGCAGTGTCATATCGATATTTCCCGATTCGATCTTGGCGATATCGAGCACCTCGTTTATCAGCTCCAGCAGATGGTGGCTGGCACCGAGAATCTCCTCGACATAGTTGCCGTGCATCTCTTCCAGACCACTATCAAGCTTAAGCAGCTGCGCGAAGCCGAGCACCGCATTGAGTGGGGTACGCAGCTCATGACTCATGCGGGAGAGAAACTGGCTCTTCGCCTCATTGGCATGCTCGGCGATAAGCAGTGCGGCATTTAGATCTGCGGCGCGCGCCTCAACCTGGTTCTCAAGCTGCTCATTAAGATCACGCAGCTCCGCTTCAATCTGTTTCTGCGCGGTGAGGTCGATAAGCACATTGGCAAAGGCAGCAGGATTTCTCTCTTCATCCCTGAGTAGGAATACGTTATGGATAGTGGGTGTAAACTGGCCATCCAGCGACCGCAGATCCAGCGACCACGCTCTACCACCTCTGGAATTATGGAGGTTTGCAGCCTGTGAAGGTGCTCTTCACTGTAGAAGTCGTTGAAGGTAAATTGGCTAACATCATCATCCACCCCAATACCCAACATGCGTTTGATCGCCGGATTAAAGTAGCGAACCGATGCGTTCATATCGGCCCAACCGATACCCAGATCGGAGTGGTCTGCGAGCCTTTGTAGCATCTCGGCACGTTCATAGAGCGAACGCTGTTCTGTGATATCGAAGTTGACGCCGATCATACGCACCGGCTGACCGCTCTCATCCCTGATGACCTCGCTGTTGGCCTTGATGTAGCGAACTTCTCCTGCTGGCGTAATAATCCGAAACTCGGAATCAAATTCTTTCTCACCACGCAGTGCAACCTCAACCTCCCCATTCATTCTGTCTCGGTCATCGGGATGAAGCCCCTGCTCCCACGCCTCATAGGCGCCCGTAAAGCTCTCTGGCTCGATCCCATAGAGGCAGAACATCCTGCTATCCCAGATCAGTTCATTGCTGATCAGATCCCATTCCCAGATACCGATACTCGCTGAATTTGCAGCCACACTCATGCGTCGAGAAGCACGCTTTAACTCGCTCTCAGCACGTTTGCGTTTTCCAATATCGTGAGCAAGGGCACAGACGAACTCCTGCCCCTCTTGTTCAAACAGCGAGAGGGTGATCTCCACATCGATCAGTGCACCGCTCTTTTGTCGGCACTGCGTCTCGTAGATCCTCTTCCCCGCACTTCTTAATTCGCGGAAAAAAGAGCCCCACTGTTTAGCGGGAATATTGATATCAAGATCTGAGACTCTAAGAGCAAGTAGCTCTTCATGAGAGTAACCAAGCGCCTGACAGGCGGCGGGATTCGCTTCGACAAAGCAGCCAGACTCGTCAATCCAAAACACCTGCATCGGCGTATTTTCGAGCGCAAACTGTGCCATCTCCTTGTGCAGCATCTGATTTCCTTAGTTTTTTTCTTAATACCAGCAGTGGTCACCAACCAAGTGAATACTAATACAACCATATCCTGACAAATAAGATAAGGTAATCGGTCACACTCTGTTACACCCTACCCCTAATGACACCATCGACGGCCACCCTGGCCTGATCATAGCCCTTGGTCACTACCGCGGCGTGATGCTGCAGCTCCTGCTCTGAGGCGGCCTGTTTGGCGGCTGCTTCGAGGTCTTTAAAGCTCGCAGCAAGTGCCAACAAGCCCAGGTTTCCAGCGCTGCCTTTAAGTTGATGGGTCAGTCGGCCCAATGCGTCATACTCACCCACCGCGATCATGGAGAGAATCTCAGAAACCGTCTCATCTCGTGCATCGAGAAGCTCATAGTAGAGTTCACGCGCATCAGGTCCGATCGTCTCGACCAGCCCATCAAGCACCGTCTTATCAAGAACCTCTGGCCCCACGGCAACACCGCTCGCCGCTACGCCACTGGGTAGATCTTGTGCCGATCGAACAGCCGTCTCCTTGCGTGCATCACGATTTGCACAGCGCATAAACCAGTAGAGTGAGAGCAGCGCCGTCAGTGCATAGATCAAGACAACAACAAACTCAGCACTCATTAGCCGGGGTAACACTCCGACCCCAGGCTCCTTGCTACGAATGGCCAACAGATGCCAACGGGTGTCTGGGATTGCAGCGCGATAGCCGATGCGTGTTAACTCCTGCGCTTCAAGGCGGAAACTTCGTTTGAGTGAAGAGCGCACCCCCCCTGCACCAACCTCGATTAGCTGACTGGCCTCTTCACGGACCAGATAGAGGTTGAAGTCGTGGTGCTGATTGTCAGAGAGGATATTCGCGAAGCGCTGCGGTTTAACGCTGACGAAGACCAGCCCCTGTGCACCATGCTCACCCGCGACGCCCATATCGAATGGCACCATGATATCGATGTGGTACTCACCGGGCCCCGGATGAACATAGGGTGCCGCGCTCTTCTCTCCCTCCATGGTGTGGCGCATATCGATTCGACAGAGATCACCGATCGCCTCTTTAAAGGGATCAAACAGCACCTCACCATCAGGCGGTGCCACTGAGAAGGCGTAGAAGTCAGGGATATAGACCTCAATTCTATTTTTCAGCCGCTTGTAGAGCTCCTCATTGCCACTCTCCGTCATCAGCTGGATGATCTCTTCACGATACTCTTCAGAGAAGAGTCTGACGTGACGGCGCAACTGCTTGAGCTCACGATTAATCTGACTTGAAGCCGCCTCGCCCATATGGTGAATCACCATTTTGGCAGCCGTCTCTTCTCGCTGTTTCTCTTCGGCGTTAATCCAGTAAACCACCAGCGCTACCGTTACCACACCGAGGATATGAATGAGTGATAGCAGTAACAGTCGACTCACGAAGCTTGCTCCTGCATGGTTCTGATCAGATCTTCAATCGGCATCGGACGTCCCATCAAGTACCCCTGCCCCTCATCACATTCGAGCTGCTTGAGGTGGCTCATCTGCTCTTCACTCTCGATACCCTCTGCCAATACGTTAAGATCGATACTCTTGCACATGGCGATAATTGCCTTAACCAGCGACCAGTTGGTGCTCTCGATATCTGAGCCACCGAGGAAGGAGCGATCGATCTTGATACCGGCAATCGGCAGCTTCTGAATATAGGCAAGCGAACAGTAACCGGTACCAAAATCATCAATCACTGTGCCGATACCGATTCCCTTCAGCGCCAGCAACACGCGTGTGGTCAGTGCAATATCGTGCATCGCCTGGGTTTCGGTGATCTCCACTTCAATCAGCTCGGAGCGAAGTCCCGCCGCCTTGGTGGCGGCGTGCAGCATCGGCACCAGCTCAGGATCAGTGAACTGCATCGCAGAGACATTGATCGCCAGACGTAGTTCGGTGCCGGTCTCACGACTGAGCTTCGCCCAGCGGCGCATCGACTCCTCAGCCACCCACTGTCCCAGCTGACCGATCAGGCCGCACTCCTCAGCGATGTGCACATACTCGGGCGGTGGAATGTAACCCAGCTCAGAATGGGTCCAGCGCAGTAGTGCCTCGGCACCAACCACGGCACCCGACTCGATATCGATCTGCGGCTGGAAGTGGAGATCGAGTCCGATCTGCTCGATGACCTTGTGCAGTTCCTTGTGCAGTTCTTTCTCGATGGTGAGGCGACGCTGAATCTTGCTCACCACATCGTCAGCGTAGTAGCCGAGCTGGTTACCACCTTGGGTCTTGGCCAGCGAGAGCGCTGCCTCCGCCTTTTGTAGCAGCACATCATCGCTCTCTGCATCAAACGGATAGAAGACGACGCCGATACTGACCGTCACCATATACTGCTCTTTGCCGAGTGGATAACCGCCACCCAGCTGCTGACGTAGCGCCTCCAGCGCGCTATGGGCCGCCTCGGCACTCTCCCAACTGCTACAGACCACAGCAAACAGACCCGCATCGATACGTGCCACCATATCGACCTCTGCCTCCAGATTGCGCAGGCGGTTAGCCATCGCCTTCTCTAACCCCTCGCCCATGCGCCGGCCGAGGCCTTCGTGAATCTGCTTCAACTGATCAACGCCGATATAGGCGACACTGATCATCCCATCGTTCTCAATGTAGCTCTCAACCAGCTGTGCAATGTGTGTATCAAACAGAGTACGGTTGGCCAGCCCGGTGACGTGATCGTGGTTACGCTGAAACTCCACCAGCATCTCGGCCTGTTTCTGTGCGGTGATGTCCTGCAGTGTTCCGGCCACACCGATGATACGGTTCTGTCGATCGTGCATCGCCTCGCCGTGCTGCTGCACAATCAGCACCGAACCGTCATCGAGAATCAGTCGGCCGGTATGCACAAAGGTGCCACCACTCTCACCCAGACTTTCGAGCCGCTGACGGAAGTCGTCACGATCGACCTCATCCAGCAGACCGATAAAGCGTTCCACCTCGATACTGTCGTCCTCCTTTGGCCCCAGCAGCAGTCCAGCCAGATCACCCGCACAGACCACGCGACCTGTTTCGAAGTTGTACTCCCAGTAACCGAGTCGGGCCAGTAGCTGCGCGTGGGCAAGGCGTTTCTGTTGCAGTTGCAGTTTGTCTAGTAGTTGGGCTGAACGCAGCGCATAGCGCACCCGCTGGCTGAGCAGCGCGTAGTTGATCGGTTTGGTAATAAAATCGGTAGCGCCTGCATCGAAGGCTCGCCCCACGGCAGCAACATCATTAAGGCTGGTGAGCATAATCACGGGTACCCGATCACCGTAGCGGCTTCGCAGCTCGGCACAGATATCGATACCATCACGCCCCGGCATCATCACATCCATCAGCACAAGATCGGGCTCAAGTTCGGTGAAGAGATCGAGCACCCGTTCACCCGTATCGACATCCGTGATTTGATAGCCCTCACTCTGCAGCACCTTGGTCACGGTCTTGCGAGTGATCGCATCATCATCGGCCACCAGGATCGTGCTCTCTCTCTGACTCACGCCACCACCTCTCTACGCCAGCTCACTATCCTGCCCTCTCTTCTCAAGCCAGAAGAGCGCCTTACGCTGCAACTCATCTGGTGCATAGGGTTTACCGATATAGTCGTTCATACCAGCCGACAGACAGCGGCTACGCTCTCGTGCTGAGACATTGGCCGTCAGTGCTATCACCGGCACCTTGGCAATCTTTCCCGCCAGACGGCGAATCGCACGGGTCGCCTCATAACCGTCGAGCACCGGCATCTGACAATCCATCAATACCAGGTCGTAATGTCCGACCGAGGCACTGGTCAACGCCTCCTGACCATTATTGGCTACATCGACCGCAAAGCCGAGGTACTGCAAGATACCGGTGGCCACCTTCTGATTGATCGCATTGTCTTCGACAACCAGCACCGACCACTTCTCACCGTCGGGTCGCCTGGTCGTTTCGCGCGCAGAGAGATCGATCGTCTCACTACTGACACCGTCAAGAATTTCAGCCAGGCGTTCGAACAGTTCTGAGAAGTTAATCGGTTTATTGATGCAGAGCTCTATATCGAGACGCTCTTTTTCACAGCCACCAGCGCAACAACCTGAACCACTCATTAGTACGATATGACTACCTGTCGCCAGCCCCTGTGAGTGAAGGGCATGGAGAAACATCCGATCACTATCGGTACTGGTCATATCTGCGATGATGACGTCGTAGTGGGTTCCATGCGACTCGGCATCGACCACCTTCTGCTGTGCATCCTCCACACTCACCGCTGAGTCGCAGAGACCGCCCCATGCCGTGATGTGTTCGGCCAGCACGTTGCGTGCGGTCTGATTCTCCTCCACCAGCAGGAATCGGTAGCTCCCTTTCAGATGATGACTCGATAGTTTTTTATCCGTTGCATCGGCCGTTTTCAGCGGCAGCCTGACCCAGAAGGTACTACCCTCACCCGGTGTCGATTCAACACCAATCTCACCACCCAGCAGTTCAACCAGCTGCTTGCAGATCGCCAGGCCTAAGCCGGTACCGCCATAGCGGCGAGTTATGGTTGAGTCCTCTTGAGCAAACGAATCGAACATACGGCCCTGCTGCTCTGGCGCAATACCGATACCGGTATCGGTCACCTCAATACAGATCACATAGTCTCTCTCTCGCTCAGTTTCGAGCCTAGCACGAACCACCACCTCGCCGTGATCGGTGAACTTGACCGCATTGCTGGTCAGGTTGCCAACGACCTGTCGTAGCCGGACCTGATCACCACTGATCTGTAGTGGCATCTCCTCGGCGATATCGAGAATCAACTCAACCCCTTTCTCCTGCCCGGGGAGTCGCTATTTTTGCGGAAGCTTGTTTTGGGCATCCAAGCCCAAGCAAGCGGCAAATACTTAACGCGACCGTTTATGCCTACGGCGCCCCGTCGCTTCGCTATCCATGGCGGTCAGCGGCGGTATTGGAGAAGAGCGCCACGGTATCGGCAAGGGCTCTGTTTAAATCGAATGATTGATACTCGACACTCATCTTGCCTGCTTCGATCTTCGAGTAGTCGAGCACATCATTGATAACCGAGAGCAGAATTTCACCGGAGACATAGGCGGTGGTTAGATAGTCACGCTGCGGTTCTGAGAGTGGTGTCTGCTTGAGCAGATTGAGCATGCCAAGCACACCATTCATCGGTGTGCGAATCTCATGACTCATGTTGGCCAGGAACTCGCTCTTTGCCTCGGAGGCCTGCTCCGCCTCCTCTTTCGCATCACGCAGGTCTCGCTCGATCGTCGAGGTGCGGCGAATCGCAACCGTGGCCACCATCACTGAGAGCATCACCACACCAAAGGAGATTGCGGTGTAGGCGATACGTGCATTCTCATAGCTACGCCGCACCTCGGCCACTGCCTGCTCGGTCGCTCGCTCCTGATACTCCACCAACTGACTCAGACTGTGCAGCACCTTGTTCTGTGCCGGTAGTGCGAGACTGAGCTGGAGACGGTTCGCCTCTTCGAAGCGATCCTCAAACAGTGCATCGAGTAGTTTCTGCTGCGCGGTCGCGCCTTGCGCGGCCATCTCACGGGCGAAGTCGATGTAGGAGCGCTCTTCAGAGGAGAGCGGCATCTGTTCAAGTTGATCGCGTGCCGCCATAAATTCACTGGCCGCCTCATGAAAACGCATGCGCAGATCATCGCGAAGGAAGGGATCCTTCTCATCCAGCATCATGAAGGTAAAGATGGAACGTTCACGGGCTTTGTGGCGCATGGTAGAGACGAGGGAGACCTTAACGTTGCGCTCTCCAACGATATATTCGAGCCGATCGTCCAGGCGCTGCATCTCCGTCAGGCCGATCACGCCGAGCGCAAAGATCAGCAGGACGATAATGCCAAAGCCCAGAGCGAGCCTGAATTCTGATGCATTCACTATTATTCTTACCGCACCATTTGGGTCACACGATTCATACCGAAGATATCTACCCGCTTCCAGCCCTCGAGTAAATTTCTTAGCACTTCCAATATATTATGTAGCACACTTCGTAGTGCACCATTACCCACTTGCGTAAGGGTTTATTACCGAATGGAACTTCGGCGTGGAAAAATAGAACGGGGAGAATGAGGGAAATATAAAAGGTTAATCTTCGATCAGCCTCTCGGCCTTTTTACGCTGGGCGTGCAGCACCTTAATCTGTTTTTGCAGCAGTTTAACCTCATCTTCCTCGGTCGCAACAGCGAGCTTACCGTTTAGCTTCTGCTCCTTAGCTGCCAGTCGTGCAATCACCCCCTGCAACGACGCCTCTTTCTTCAGTTTCTTTCTGAATCCCTTGCTGAAGTAAGCCTTGAGCTTTTTGATGATCTCGTCTTGCACGTCAACTCTCCCACCGCTTCAGCGGCTATCACCTTCATCAAGAATATCGTCGATTTCTTCATCACTGAGCGCCACATCGCGTTCGGCCTCTGCCACATCCTCATCACGATGAACAAACAGTGTCTCACCCATCTCCAACAGATTGCGACAGGCATCCAGTGCATAACCACTGTCATTCATTAGTGAGGTTGCCATCGCAGGCGTTATCCGCTCATCACGCAGTAGACCCACCAGTCGTTCGTTGAGCTGATCGTCACTCTCCTCGACCATCAGTTTGAGCGCATCGATAGAGAGCAGCGGCATCTCATCACCCTCGGCACGACGTGCCAGATCAAGTTCGCGCAGTACCGAGGCGACTAATACACGTAGGCGATTATATTCACCACGAATCGTTGCATTATCGGTAACGATAAAGCGCAGCAGGTTTTTACGCAGATGTTTTATATCCTTAATCGAATCGACGATATTTCGATTGGCGTTGCGCAGCCAGTGGATCTTTCCAGTCTGCTCCATCTCCCAGCTAAAGGTTGCCTGACTGGTAAAGGAGACGATCTCGCTATAGATCCCCTTGATGCTGCGCTCGTAGAGATCATCAATATCGACCTCAATAATCCGCGCCTGCCGCGCCACCGCCTTGTCCAGGGCTCTATCTGAGAAGATCAACTCTCGCGGCATACTGATACCGTTGGCGATCAGTTTCACGGCGTTATCGTAGATGTGCAGCGTTTCGTTGCGTACCGCCTCGAGTGCCGTTTCGGGGAAATCGACCGAGGCATCATTGAGATATTTTACGCCCAGTATCGAGGGCTCACGGGTCTTGATAAACCACTCGAAGAACTGCACCAGCTTGCCGATGAAGGGTAGCATCACCAACACACCGACCAGGTTAAAGAGGGTGTGGAAAACGGCGAGCTTAAGCGTGTAGTCGGCATCCCGGATACCGACCCAGAGTGAGATAGTATCAACGGCACGAACAAACTCGGCAATGAAGATGATCGCTATCAATCCGGTCACCACATTGAAGACCAGATGGGCACCGGCCAGTCGCTTGCCCTGTTCGTTGGCACTGAGTGACCCGATGATGGCGGTAATGGTGGTGCCGACGTTGGCACCAATAGCAAGCGCCAGGGCGTTCTCATAGGTAATCTGCCCCGCCGCCAGGGCAGTAATAATCAGCACCAGGGTGGCGTGACTCGACTGCATGATCACCGTAGCCGCGATGCCAATCAGGGCGAACAGGAATAGTCCGGGATAACCGCCGACGGCATATTCGGCCAGATCGATCGTCTCACGGAATGCCTCAAAACCCTCCTTCATATGGTGAATACCGAGGAACAGGAAGCCGAGGCCAGCCAGCACGTAACCGAGCCCCTTCACTACCTTAGGTTTCTGGAACAGCATGATCACACCGAAGACCAACATCGGCATCGCGTAGGAGGATATCTTTACCTTGAGTCCCAGACCCGCCACTAGCCAGGCACCCGTGGTAGTGCCGAGATTGGCGCCAAAGATGATTCCGATACCCTCAGAGAGTCCAAGCAGACCGGCGCTTAAGAAGGAAATGGTGATGACCGAGACCAGTGAGCTCGACTGCATCAGGGTGGTGCTCAGCACACCAAAGCTGACGCTCTTCCACAGTCGATCGGTTGAGAATTTAAGAATACGTTCGAGGATACCGCCGGTGAAGGCGCGAAAGCCCTCCTCCAGCGAGAGCATGCCGAAGAGGAAGATTGCCACACCGGCAGCAATCTCTTTGAAGTCAGGGCTAATCCAGAAACCGTAGCCGAGAACGACAAAGATTGTGGGTAGAAATATCTTTCTTAGCACCGGATAACCTTTCCCACCTTTTATCGGAGGCGTTCATCCACAGTGCAGATGCAGACCGGGATGATTATCACCCCCGCCTCGCGGATGAACCTTACGGAAGCATTATGCCGCGTATCATGAAGAATATCATTGCGGCGATTGCGGCTGAGACCGGCACGGTAATAATCCAGGCCGCAGCAATTTTCAGCAAATGAGAACGCTTCACCAGCTCCTGACGATAGACCTTGCGCAGATCCTTGCGCTCACGTTTGGTCAGATGTGCGGGATCGGTCTGCTCCTTGGCCCGCTGTTTCAGTTCCGCCAGCATACGTCCCTTCTCATCGACCGAGGCATCCTTAAAGTCGATCAGGAACGCCTCGATAGCCGCCTGATCACCATCGGGATGGTGCGCCTTGATATCCTCAACCATGCGCGCATAGGAGGCCTTTATGTACTCCCGCAGGAAGCCGACACCAAATACGCCACCGACAGCAATGTGCGTTGATGAGACCGGCAGCCCCATCTGCGTGGCGATAATCACGGTGATCGCGGCCGCCATTGCGATGCAGTAGGCGCGCATCTGATCCATTTCGGTAATTTCAGTACCAACGGTACGAATCAGCTTGGGACCATAGAGGGCGAGACCAACGGCGATGCCGATCGCACCAACCATCATCACCCACAGCGGAATTGCCGCCTTCGTTGACACCTCGGCACCGCCGTGTGAAATAACATCGTAGATCGCAGCCAGCGGACCGACCGCATTGGCGACATCGTTGGCGCCATGGGCGAAGCTAAGCAGCGCTGCCGCGAAGATCAGTGGCAGGGTGAAGAGTCGGTTAACACTACTCTTCTCATTCGGGTAGAGCTCTGCAGCACGAGCAACCAGTGGACGAACAACAACGATGGCCAGGACGGCGATCGCCAGACCGATGGAGAATGCCGTGACAAAATCGACCTTCCAGATCTTCTTCAAACCCTTGAGGATCAGGTAGGTGGAGAAGGCCCAGACCATAACGCCAACCAGCAGCGGCACCATTCGCTTGGCCGCGACGAGCATCTCCTTTTTATAGGTAATTGTTCGTTTGACCAGAAGCAGGAAGGCAGCAGCAATCAGGCCTCCCATCAGCGGTGAGATTATCCAGCTCGCAGCAATCGCGCCGACCTTACCCCAATCAGCGATTCCCCAGCCGCCAGCCGCAATACCGGCTCCCAGAACACCACCAACGATTGAATGGGTGGTGGAGACAGGTGCACCCATAACGGTCGCCACATTGAGCCACAGCGCACCGGCCAGCAGCGCGGCCATCATCAACCAGACAAAGGTATTGGGATCACTGATCAGCGCCGGGTCGATAATCCCCTTACGGATGGTACCGACCACCTCGCCACCTGCGATCAGCGCACCAGAGGCCTCGAAAATGGCTGCGATGACAATGGCACCTGTCAGGGTCAGCGCCTTGGAACCAACCGCAGGGCCGACATTATTGGCGACATCGTTGGCACCGATATTCATCGCCATGTAACCGCCGATCATTGCGGCGATCACCAGCATGTAGTTGACCGGTGCCTCACCTCGCACGCCGGTATAGAGCATTACACCAACAATAAACAGCAATGCCGTACCTAGTCTGAAGAACTCACCCCGACTTTCAGTGGTTGCCGCTTCTATCTTGTTGATGTTCTTCAGTTCCATAACCCGCCCCATTGCTGTCACAAAAATGTATTTCAACCGTCATATTTCGATGCGGAATGTACCACAGGCAGAGACTTCGGTGGAATTTAGAATCAGTCAAGCCAAAAAGACTTGTAGCGACGCGCTTTACACCCCACAGGGGGGTGATATCGGTATGTGGAAAACGGCTTTTGCGCCGATTAGCGGGTGTGTCTCTGGTAGGAGAGGTTGAGCAGGAAGCGTTGTGGTTCGCGGGTATCGTTACACGACATCTCAACCTGAACATTGCCAAAGTTGAGCGAGCGACGCAGCACGCGCCTGATGGTGCGATTGGTGTTGTTCTCGACCTGATTCTCGGTGAATTCACCGTGCTTTCGCGACATCTCAGTGGTGAGCTGTCCCATTACGATCATGCAGGCCGCCATACTCTCGTAGTCACCCTTGGCGGTGATACGGGCAATCGAGTCATCCTTGTGGTCGATATTGAGAAAGTAGTGTTCGAAATAGTAGATCGGCTGCGGCGGGACGACCTCAATCAGACGGGTACCCGGCATATGATCGACCCCCATCGCAACCTCCTCAAGCACAACCACTCCGGAGCCGGCCAGCGGCCCAAAGTGAATGCCGTAGGCCCCATCAAGTTCCAGAATCTTGGCCGCCTGAACGGACAGCACGAATAGAGAGAGGAGAAACAGGGAGAGAGCAAGTGGACGTATCGTCATATGGAAACCTGTTAGCGAAATCGAAGATCGGTTACGACTACTTTCCATAATAGACGCAAGCGATTAGTTGTCACCCAGACTAACAGTCGATTCAGCACCGGGACAAGCCTTCTGGGGAGTGTCTTTCAGGCTACCGGAGCAGTCCCCGGCACGCCAGAGACCGCCGCTGCTCAGGCCCGCTTCTTTACACTATTTAACAGAATCTCGGTGACCTCAGCAGACGGTACCGGCTTGGAGAAGAGGAAACCCTGCAGCTCCTCACAACCAACCTGCGCCAGATAACTGCGCTGAATATCGGTCTCTACTCCCTCGGCAATCACCTCCATGCCAAGACCACTCGCCATTGAGACGATCGCATTGATAATAGAACTCTCAGTTTCGGTCTCACCGATCACCCTGACAAAGGCGCGGTCGATCTTGATACGCTGAATCGGCAGGCTGTGCAGATAGCTAAGCGAAGAGTAACCGGTACCAAAGTCATCAATGGCGACCGTCACCCCCTCTTTCACCAGCACGCCGAGCTTCTCTGAGACGCTATCCATGTCGCTCATCAATACATTCTCGGTGATCTCCACCTCAAACATCTCACCCGGTAGATTGTGACGATTGAGGGCAATGAGGATCTTCTCCGCAAAGTCACTCTGAGCAACCTGGATTGAGGAGAAGTTGATCGCCATTCGAACCTGATTAAAACCGAGTTCACGCCACTCGACCATGGCAAGACACGCCTGTTCCAACACCCAGTCACCGAGCATGATAATCAGCCCCGACTCCTCGGCGACCGGTACAAATTCAGAGGGCGGCACATTACCGAATTCAGGATGGTTCCAGCGCACCAGCGCCTCGACACCGATCAGACGGTTGCCATGCTCACTGCTGACCTGAGGTTGGAAGCAGAGCGAGAACTGGCCGCTATCGAGACCGGTGCGGATACCGCGCTCGATCGCAAGGTGACGGGAGAACTCACCGTCCATATCGGTGCTGTAGATACCGTAGCTACCACGCGCCAGATCACGACCGTGATACATGGCGATATCGGCATGGGTCAACAGCGCATCCACGGTAAGACCATGCTCGGGACAGATCGCAATACCCATGCTGACACTGGCAAACAGTTCATGTTCACCCAGACGCACAGGCTCTTTGAGGATCTCGATGATTTTCTCTGCCACCCGTTTGGCATCCTCAACACCGGAGACCTTGGGTAGCAGCACGCCAAACTCATCACCACCAATACGTGCCAGCGTATCACTCTCACGCAGGCACGCCTTGAGGCGTGTCGCCAGGGTACAGAGCATCTCATCACCGTAGAGGTGGCCGAGCTGATCATTGACAATCTTTAAACGATCGACATCGACATAGATCACCGCCAGGCGATCATCCTGATCCTGAATCCGGCGTAGTGCCGCTTCAAGATACTCTTTAAATTGGGTCCGATTGGGCAGCTGAGTGAGCAGATCGTGATAGGCCTGGAAACGGATCGTCTCCTCGGCCTGTTTACGTCCAGAGATATCGCGCGCGATGCCGTAGGTACCGACAAAGCGACGATCGCCATCCTCAGGGGAGGAGTACATGCCCCAGGCGTTGAGCTCAACCTGAATCGCCGAGTTCTCAACCACCACCGGATTTGCGCCCCCCTGCTTACAGCGCAGCGTCATCTCCACGCTTTTACTGCGACGGCTATCGCCACGACGTTCATCGAAACGGTCCTTAGCCGGCACCTCGCCCTCAGGGAGCAGTGCCGTATGGTGCTTACCGATCAACTCACGCGGAGAGAAACCAAGCAGGCTCTCAACACGATCATTAATGAATTTAAAACGCCCTTCGGAATCGAGCAGATAGATGATATCGGGTGACTTGTTAACCATATAACGATGCAGCTGTTCGGAGCGCTCCATACGACGCTGCATCTGCTCCCGCTCCTGCCCAAGACGACGCTGCTCAAGCGCATTCTCAACCGCATGCAGCAGCACCTCAGGTGCATAGGGTTTACGCACAAAGTCGTAGGCGCCGGCACGCAGCACCTCAATCGCCACATCGACCGAGCTGTCACCACTAACGACGATCACCGAGGTGTCGATATCGCGCTCTCGCAGTCGGCGCATCACGCCAAAACCGTCCAGATCGGGCATCATCAGATCGAGCATCGCAACATCGAAGTGCTGTCGCTCCAGCCACTCCTGTGCCTGCACACCGCCGTCGGCAAGTTCTACTTCATAGCCATGTGCCTCCAGTAGTGCGGCGAGGCTCTTGCGCATCCGTTCATTGTCATCGACGACCAGAATTCTGGCGCTATCGCTCTTAATTGTATTTGAGGCAACCATCTTGCACTCCCGGCTTACTACGCTAATAGGTTTGGGACTCCGCCCGATCTAACACTCCAACTCCCTTGGTAGAAGAATCTGAAATTCGGTACCACCCTGTCCACTGCGACAGCTGATCTTGCCACCCAGCTCATCAACAAGGTTTTTCACAATAGAGAGCCCCAACCCTGCATGCCCCCCACCCTTGGTGCTATCAACCGGCTGGAACAGATTGGCCAACACATGCGGAGGCAGGCCACTGCCACTGTCGATCACCTTCAACTCAACAAAGGCCTTATCGTCGAAGTAGACATAGTCACGACTGGTAATCATCAGACGACCGGTGCTACCCATCGCCTCAATCGCATTTTTACTCAGGTTGAGCAGAATCTGTTTGAGCGCATTGATACTGGTCAGCAGCGGCGGTATCGCCTCATCAAGCTCTGTCACCAGTTCAATCGAGCGGTTGGTCAGCATGCCGTTCTCGATCAGGCGCAGCAGATTTTTCACCACCGTGTTCACCTCAACCGCACCACTCTCCTGCTCCTGAGCACCACTGACATCGGGAAGAGTGGCAATAATTCCAGCGACTCGATCGATCTCCTCACGGATGATTTTCAACTCCTCCTGAGCATCGGCCACAGGATCGAGTTTGGTGCCGAGCAGCGCCAGGTAGTTGCGCATAATCGCCAGCGGATTGTTCGCCTCGTGTACCACCTTGCGGGCATGGAGATTATAGCGGGCGGCATGCTCCTCCTCGAAGGTCTCTTTACTGCGCCGACGTTGTCGCAGGGCATGCCAATGGGCGGAGAAGTCACGGGCGAAGTCGATCAGTAGCGACTGGCTTCTGTTTAGACGTTCGGCCTGAACAGGTGTCACGCCGATGACCAACACACCAATGGTCTCATCGGTAGCAATCAGTGGCACAAATAGCGCAGCCGGTCGGCCCAGCATGCGTACGATCTGACGATCAAGCACATTGGCATCGGTATCTGCACCGCTCTCAATCACTGAACGGGTCAGTAGCGCCTGAATCAGCTGGCTCCTACCCGCCTCGACAGGCAACTCAAGCTCTTCGATACGCTGTACACCATTTCTTGAAGAGCGGCCACGCAGGCGACGGGTGTTGTGATCAAAATCGAATAGCAGCGCCCGATCGGCGTCGAAGACGATATTAATACTGCGAAGAATCGCATCAACCACCTCGCCCTCGTCGGCACCGTCACGGAACTGCTCATTAACCGTGTTACGTAGCGCCTCGCCCATCACCTGTTCGGCCAGCGGACTCTGCACGGCGGCAGCACCATCATCCGTAGCCTCTGGGGAGAGTTCGATGCCCAGTGCTGTGAGGGTGTTATTTACCTCGATCAGTGCACTACTGCGCAGCTCATCGAACATATCAACAGTAAAACCAAACAGGTTGGCCGCACCGGCCGTCTCTTCACTACCTGATTGATAATTGTGTTGTGCCGCGATGTTGGCCAGCCATGTGATCTTCACCAGATGGTGGGCATCCTGAAGTGTTGAGACCGGTTCGTGATGGTAACGAACCGCATCGACTATAAAGGTTGGCAATCCCCAACTCTCCAGCACGTGGGCGCCCACCTGATCGTGCGAGATATCCAGTCGCTGCTGCTCAAGGACAATCAGGTCTCGACCACCCTGCGCCTGATCGGCTATCTCGCGATACTCCGCACTGTGGCTAAGTGCCAGTACCATCTTGCCGAGATCGTGAAACAGACCAGCCATATAGGCCTCATCGGGCTCGGCATAACCACTCACCTTGGCCAACGAACGAGCCACCACGGCCGTGGTAAGCGCATGTTGCCAGAGGCGGTTGAGCTGATGTGGCGGAATCGCCTTAATGCCATAGAAATACTGGTAGACAGAGGCGGTCACCGAGATCGATTTGACCGTCTTCATGCCAAGCGTGATCAGTGCCCGTTTGAGCGAATTGAAGTTACCGCTACGGTAGTAGAAAGGTGAGTTGGCAACGGCCACCACCTTGGCGCAGAGCGCCGCATCCCGCTCGATCAGGCTCGCGAGCTCATCGAAACTCGCCTCATCACCCGCAAACGCCTCAATCAGCTTCTGCAGCACAACGGGAGGCGATGGCAGTCGACTTACCTGAATCTCTTCCAGAGCTTTATTAGGATTAGTTGTCATCTACTTAATTTATATGGATTTATGAGACAAAAGTAGCAGAGTTACCCCATCGACACAAGATTCGTCTGCCCTCTCCTATCAACAGACGGGAATAAGCACCGATCGCGAACCCTGCCTCAGCAGCGACTCTGCTATGATCAGCAGCTATTCGGTTGCACCGCGAGCAACCTGTTGAGAGAAAAGAAAATAGAGCATTGATGAGCCAATCCACCTCTCCAGCACACAAAACCGAGGTCATCGTCATCGCCATTACCAGTGGCAAGGGTGGCGTCGGAAAGACCAGCGTCAGCACCAACCTCGGCATCGCCCTCGCCTCACGCGGTCAACGCGTCTGTATCTTCGACGCCGACACCGGCATGGCCAACATTAACGTTCTGCTTGGGAAGAGCCCCGAACTGACCCTGGAGCACCTGCTCAGCGGTGAGCACACGATTGATGAGATCTTGATCGAAGGTCCACATGGGGTACAGATCGTGCCGGCCGCCTCCGGTATCGCCGATTGCGCACAGCTCAACCACAGCCAGCATCAACGATTGATTGAGGCGCTACGCGAGCTGGAGTCACGTTTCGATTATCTGCTGATCGACACCGCTGCGGGTGCCAGTGACACCGTGCTGGAGTTTCTACGCGCGGCCCAACAGATGGTAGTGGTGATTACTCCCGATCCCACCTCGATGACCAACGCCTTCTCGCTGCTGAAGATCGCCAAGAATCGTCACATCGACACCCCGGCCTACATTCTTACCAACCAGGTACCGAATCATCAGAAGAGTCTGGAGATTTTTCAGCGCTTTCAGGATGCCACTAAAAAGTATCTGAAGGTCGACACCTACTACCTGGGCCACATCCTTCAGGACGAGACACTGGTACGGGCGATTCGCCTGCAACGGCCACTGATCCTGCTCGACCATGAGGCCCCCGCCAGTCGCTGCTTCTATGCCCTCTCCGAGGCGGTCACCAACCACCTCGGCAGTGCAGAAGAGAGCGGTGGTTTCAGCAGCTACTGGGCAAAACGTACCGAGAGTGCGAAAGCACCCAGCCAGATCTCAGCGAACACAACGCAACCTGCAACGCCTGTGGAACTCCTTGAGCAACTCACTGCGATGATCGAGAAGTCAGCCTTCGGCGAACAGCAGATCCGCCCCGCCCTGGCCACACTGCTTGAGCGCTACAACAACCGTTTCGGCTCGATACCCTTTAACGAGCAACGCGCCCTGCTGCGTTGGTTGGAGCGTAACGACTTCCCCGCGCAGGAGACGTTGACCCTGTCGCTGACCCTCGAGGAGTTGTTTGAAAAGCAGCACCGACAGCCGCTACACGACAACGAACGTCTGCTCGCCAAACTGGTCGCACAAAACCGCGACAGCGCTTCCGCAGTCGAGTCACTGCTGCATGGACTGATCAACGCCTATCAATCCCACAACAACCGACCACTGGATAATCTACAGGCCCCGCTACAGAACTCGCTGCTGAACGGGAGTTTGAGTGAAGCAGACGCACGCGATGCGATCGCATCACTGACGGAGAGTTTTAGGGATCGTTTTGGACGTTCACCCTTTGAGCGTGAAGAGTCAGCATCAGTAAGCCATATCGACTCGGCAAGACTCGCCAGCCACGACGAGTCAAATTAGCGGCCTATTCGCCCTTCGTCTGTTCGTAGAAATAGTTGGTCGCCTCGACAAAGCCGTCGATGCTACCGCAGTCGAAACGCTTCCCTCGAAACTTACACCCCACCACCATGTTCTCACTCGCCTGGGTCTGCAACGCATCGGTAATCTGCAGCTCACCATTTTTTCCAGTCGGAGTACGACGCAGCACATCGAAGATATCGGGAGTCAGGATATAGCGGCCAATCACCGCCAGATTACTCGGCGCCTCCTTTGGCGAGGGCTTCTCCATCATTGAGGAGACCATATAGGTGTCTTCATCGATCGCACTACCTCCGATCACACCATACTTATCGACCTCACTCTGATCGACCTCCTGGATCGCAACCACGCTACAGCGATACTTCTCATAGGTTTTGAGCATCTGCTTCATCACCTCGTCACCGTCACCGACACAGAGGTCATCGGCAAGAATCACCCCAAACGGTTCATTACCGATCAGCGTCTCACCGGTGAGGATCGCATCACCCAGACCACGCATCTCAATCTGACGGGTGTAGGAGAAGGTGCACTCCTTGATGATCTTGCGGATCTCGGTGAGATGGTTCTCCTTATCGGTACCGCTAATCTGATGTTCCAGTTCATAGCTGATATCGAAGTGATCCTCGATGGCACGTTTGCTACGACCGGTAATAATCGCGATATCGTACATACCCGCATTAAGCGCCTCTTCGACACCGTACTGAATCAACGGTTTGTTGACGATCGGCAACATCTCCTTCGGCATCGACTTGGTCGCAGGCAGGAAACGGGTACCGTATCCGGCAGCTGGGAAGAGGCATTTACGAATCATGATTCTCGAATCCTTGTAATAAATCCTGAACGGGATGTTACCGCAATAGTATTAAAGGTACAGACGCCATCCACCGATAATTGGCCTGATTCCAATCAGGCCGCTGCCGCGCACCACTACCGCACACTTTTTCTGAATCAGCACAAAACACCCGCTATTCACACGCAGCAGCAGCTGATATATGCTCAAGCACAACATATACTTACATTCGCCATGGATTATGTCCGCCCACAGCTTGGGGACATCGGCTGACAATAATAATGATTGCCTAGTCACTGATGAGCGCCAACGTCCTGCTAAAAAAAGAAACAGAGTATACGACTGCCCCACTTCTCGTGGAGCCTCACCTATGAGCAGTGCTTCTCAAAACCGCGTCATCTGGCACTACATGCGCACCGCGCCCAGCGACGGCAGTCAGGAACTGGTGGCGGAGCATGTTGAAGAGGGTTCCAAGACCGACCAATTTATTCAACGCGCTGAAAAGCGGAGACGCTCACAGGAGTGCCACCGCGGCATCGATATGCGCGGCAAGACCAAATAGGGGAGTCGCTATTTTTGCGAGAGTTTGTTTTGGGCATCCAAGCCCAAGCAAACAGCAAAAACTTCACGCGACCGTTTATGCCTGCGGCGCCCCGCCATGGCGGTCAGCGGAGGAGTGTCGTGCCTACCTCTATCGCAACCTCTCGATGCACCTCGACCGTGATACCTACCAGGCCTTCGTCGAGGCGTTAAAAAAGAACAACGGTCTTTTCACTGTCGGCATGTATGAAGATATCCAGGCTCGCCATAAAAAGGGGAGCGAGAAACGTGCTGCTGCGAAAAAACCGGCGGTTGCCAAACCACGCCAGCTCACTGGCACATCCGCTGCAACCGAACTGACCGCAGAAGAGATTGAGCAGATGATGCTCGAGCAGTGGCGCACCCTCGATATTGATCAACCCGAACCGCTCTCGATGCAGTACTTCTCTGAACGCACCGAGGCGCGTCTAGAGATGTCCACAGCCGCACTACTGCATCATGATGAGGGTGGCGTGGAGCTGACCACACGCGACATCTCTCCCAGCGGTCTCTGTGCCATCACCCGCACGCCGATCTTCTTAGATGAAGGCAGCGTGGTCGATATCGAGATTCCCGCCATTGAGGGCAAGATCGGCACAGTACGCTCGGGCTACACCATCCTCAACGTCGACCACACCAAGGCGGGAATCCAGCTACGGCTGCAGCATAGTGAGAGTGATCCAGACCATCGCAAAGCGATCGATGCCTTTATCGATGCCAATAATTCACGCTACCGGGTCGATGTCAGTGATGAGCTGCTGACTGCCAATGCACTTCTCACCGAACGGCTCTACACCCTCTCCAGCGCTCTGCTGCCACTCTTCTTCTGCGGTGACACCGACGGAGCACGGGTCGGTCTGGTTGGCGTGAGTGATGGTAACCGGGCCATGCTCGAACAGTTTAAGAAGGGTGAGAGTGGTTTCGACCTCAGTCCCTTTATGCAGCCACACCGACTCCAACACTTCTTGAGTTGTAACACGGAACAGAGCTGTCCCGAACCGCTGATGATGATCTATCGCGACGCCGCCAGTGGATCACTGATTTCAGCTACCGATTTTGAGTTTGCCACTCGTAGTGATTGGGTAAACTTTGTTATCTCTCACCAGAAACACCCCGGCTTTCAGCTCTTAAAACTGGTGATATCCCCTTACCACAAACCCTCCTGTCGCAAGATGATCGCCTGCCTGAATCAGGTGGCAGAGAATAACTACGACAGCGCTGAGAACATCCTGAAGATGGTCGATGAAATCAGTGCGGTCGGCATCGTCTCCGACATGACCGAGGTCGCTGAACAGTGGATGTTCAGTGATGCGATCCCTGACGCGGTTACCATACCCAACAAAGTGCTAGAGCTCGGTCAGGGTGAGTTACCCAATCAGCCCGAGATTGTCACCCTCGGCCGCGATATTCAGCGCCGAGAACCGCGATACCTGATCAAAACCAGCGTGGTACTCACCATTGGTGAACAGCGCATTGAATCCAATACCGTCAATCTATCGGTTGGTGGTGTCAGCATTGCACTTGATGAGCACGAACTCGAGATTAATCCACGACAGATCGTTGAGATAAGCTTCCAGCGTTACGCTGAGCAGACAGGCAAAAACTTTCTCAAGCACGTTAGCTACCAGGTTGTCAGCCTCAGCGGAAATCCCCGTTGCCTACACCTCAGCCGCCTCTTTGATCGCGACAGCAACGCCGCCGTCGATCAAGTCGACAAGTCGACAAGTCGGTCACCGACTTTTTCCGCAACGTTTTCAAACGCAATGCCGAAAAGCTGCAGGTCGACTATAGCGACACCATCTCCACCGCTCAGACCCGCACCCTGGAGGCGATCGCAACCGCCAGCACCTCGACCATTCCGTTGATGATTGGCAAAAACGCACAGGGTGCGATGCGCCTAAGTCAGATCGTGATGCCCGATGATGACGAGGGATTAATTCGCTTCTTCGAGGTCGCTCCAGGTGAATTCGACTTCTCACCCATCGCCGAACATCGCCGCATTGCGCGTATCGGAAATGAGCTTCGTAGCAGTGCCCAGGCCAGCCTGCCAATCTACATGTTCAAGCAACCGATCATCGATGAACCGGGGCGTTTTGAGATCCTCTCCGCCACCGATGCCGAATTTAAAAACGAGACCGAGCGACGCCGCTTTTTTGAACACGCCATGCTGCAGGAGCAGTGCAGTGTAAAAATAGTTATCTCCAAGGCCGCAAAACTCCCCATCCACTTTGTCGACAGTGTCACCGACAAACTGCAGCAGCACTCCTCACACCGTGCCCACAAGCTGCGTGAAGCAATTGGTGACATCGAATTCATCGGTGACATGGTCAATATCACCCGCGAATCGACCGAAATGTTTATCGACCAGATCAACCGCCGTTAAACAGATTAAATAGCACCCTCCTACCAGCGCCCCTTGCTAACCATTTCGTTTATCATGCTCCTCTGATTGATAGGAGTCCCCAATGAACGACACCGCTGTTGCACCTGAGTCCAAATCGCCCCCCATCTGGCAGCGCCGATGGCTGCAGATCACCGCAGCCATCGTGTTGCTGGTTGCACTCATGCTGGCAGCTCTCCCCTTCGCTCTCGGCCATAGTCTCGAATCGTGGTTGAAGGATCAGGGGGCGTCCACAGCAACCGTTGAGAACATCGATCTCAATCTTTTTACCGGCCAATTGAGGATCGACCAGCTCAACTACCAGTTTAGCGATGGTGCACCACAGCACCTTGAGCAGCTAACCACCACCCTTAATGTTCGTGACCTATGGCAGCGGCTAATCCACATCGAGTCACTCACCATCAACAACAGTTCGATTGCACTCTCGGTCGATAGTGAGGGCAGATTAACCGTCGCCTCACTTGCACTACCAGCAACCAAGAGTGACGCTAGCACCCAGCAGCAGAACCCATGGGGTTTCACTCTCGACCAGTTAATTCTGGATAGCGCCTCTATCAGCTACAGCAGTAGTCAGCTCAACGGCCAGCTCACCCTCGAGCAGCTGAAACTTGAACACCTCTCTAACCGTAATCTTGATCGAGCGGCAAACCTCACCCTTACCGCCACACTCAACGACACTCCACTACAACTGGCTGCTGAGCTACGCCCCTTCAATGAGACGCAACGCTTCGAGACCCAGTTACAGCTTGAGCAGTTCGATCTGCAGAGCATCGCCCCACTACTGAACAAGCAACTAACGGCCCTAAGTGGTGCGCTCTCCGCGCAGACCACACTGATAGTCGAGATCGATGCAAAAGAGCTGCGTGCCAGCCAACTGGGTGAAATTAACTTAGGCGGCCTCTCCCTCGCCAACGACACACTATCCACCACACTGGCCAAGGGACGCTTTGGTGGTCGCATCGACTTCAACCTCGACCTGAATACCAAACAACCCTCAGTCGATCTCATCGGCACCTTGACGACCGAGCAACTGGCGACAACGATTGGAACCGAGACCAAGAGCGGCATTGATCAGCTGACGATCGATAGCACCACCAGCCTCAGTCACTCCGAGGTTGGTGCAATGAAACTCGATTTTGACGGCACCATTGATGCCAGGGGGGCGCGTTATCGGAGAGCCGATATCGCCTACCGAAACCAGCAGCTCACCTATAAGGGTAATGCACAAATCACTCTGCCAGTGGAACACTCACCCAGCGTCGTGATCAATGGTGACATTAGCCACAAGCAGCTCGCCCTTGCACTCGCCGAGAACCATCTCAATGTGTCACAGCAACAGGGGGCGTGGTCGGGCAACATCTACGTTAAAGAGAACAAGCCATCAGCAACCGGTTCGCTGAGCAGCGGAACCACCCAAATCGATGACAGCAACAAACAACTTACCCTGGCGCGTTATCACCATTTGAACGCAAAAGAGATCGAACTCAGGGCCATTGATGATCTCACCATCGGCTCACTCCGCAGCGAACAACTTACACTGTTAAAGCCACATACAACCAACAGCGATGAGAAGAGTGAGCAACTCTTTAATAGCGGCTCCCTCACACTCGATAACCTTCACTATCAAGCCGATCAGATAACCGCGATCAACTCGATTACGCTCGATAACATGGCGCTACTATTACGCCGTACAGCAAAGGGTGAGATTGCCTTAATCAATCAGTTACAGAGCGGCAAATCGGACAAGTCAGATCCCGGCAGCAAGCAGCAGATACCGATCAAGATCCAACAGATCAAGGTAACTGGTAAGAGTCATCTCGACTTCGTCGACGAGGCGATCACACCAAACTATAAAAACCGAATCACTTTAAAGCAGCTTGCGGTTAATCAGATCGACAGCAGTACACCCAGCACGGGTAGTCCCTTCGAGCTTAAGGCCAATATCGGTAGCTATACACACCTCGCCTTCGGCGGTGAACTCTACCCCTTCGCCGAACACCCCACTCTCAAACTGAAGGGTGATATCGACACCCTCGACCTGCCACCGCTCTCCCCCTACACCATCCAGTCACTCGGATATGAGCTGACCAGTGGCCACGCCAGCGCTGAGATCGAACTCGAGATCGACGCCGGCAAACTCAAGGGTGAGAACAGGGTAAAACTCAACAACCTCGAGGTCGATGCCGCCGACCCGGAGAAGATGGAACACCTGTCCAATCAGCTCTCGATGCCTCTAGATTCGGCCCTCTCGCTGCTGCGTGATGATGAGAACAACATCAAACTGAAACTACCTCTAGGCGGCGATCTTGCCCATCCCGAGTTCAGTCTCGCCAACACCATTAATCAGGCGCTCGGCAAGGCGATGAAGACCACCGCCATGACCTACCTGAAATACTACTTCCAACCCTATGGCACCCTGATCGCCATCGCTGAGCTAGCAGAAGCGGCAGCCTCGGCGGTACGACTCGATCCAATCACCTACCCAGCCACGATCTCTTCGCTTAACCCTGAGCAGATCAAATACCTGGAGAAGGTCGGCAAGCTGATGCAGGAGCACAAGCAGATCCGTGTGCGTCTCTGCGGCAAGGCCAACGAAAGTGAGATAAAAGCGCTCCTGGCGGCTAAACAGAAGGCAGCCGCTAAGGAGAGTGGGGAGCCATCAGCTGCCAAAACAGCCGAAGAGAAACAGCCTGTCGTTGCACCGCAGATGACGCCTGAACTGGAACAGCAGCTGACCGAAGTTGCCCGAGCGCGTGCCGAGACGATCCAGAAACACCTGATGGAACACTACCAGATCGAGGCCGAGCGGCTGTTTGTCTGCAATCCCAAGATTGAAACGGATAGCGACGAGAAGCCTCGGGTTGAACTACTGATATAGGCGCTGAATGAGAAGGGTTTCACACCGGCGTTAATTCGTTCTCTGCTAGAGTGCAGTGAAGAATCATTATCAAGGGATGTTATGAAGCAGACCATCGACACCATCGTCGCTCAGGCGAGTGAGGTTATCCTCGGTAAGCAGGCGCAGATCCGCCTTGCCCTCGCCTGCCTGCTGGCACGCGGCCACCTGCTGATCGAGGATCTGCCCGGTATGGGCAAGACCACCCTCTCCCATCTACTCGCACAGCTACTCGGCCTCTCATTTCAGCGCATTCAGTTCACCAGCGATCTACTCCCGGCCGATATTCTCGGCATCTCCATCTACGACCGTGAACAGGGCAGCTTCACCTTCCACCCCGGCCCGATCTTCTCGCAATTCATCCTTGCCGATGAGGTCAACCGCGCCACACCCAAGACCCAGAGCGCCCTGCTCGAGGCGATGGAGGAGCACCAGGTGACCACAGAGGGCGAGACACGCAAATTGGCTGAGCCCTTCTTTGTCATCGCCACGCAGAATCCCGGCCACCATATCGGCACCTTCCCACTGCCCGAGTCGCAGCTAGACCGCTTTTTGATGCGTATCGATATGGGTTATCCCGATCGCGAGGCCGAGCGCGCCCTACTGCGCGGTGAGAGTCGTCGTGATCTGCTCACCGCCATTCAACCGGTCACCACCGCCGAAGAGCTGCAGGCAATGCAGCGTCGGGTTCCCGAGATCCACGTATCAGATGCACTGCTCGACTACCTGCAGGCGCTGGTCGAGTTCTCACGTGAAGCACCACAGTTTGAGAACGGTCTCTCACCTCGCGCCTCGCTGGCCCTGTTGCGCGCCTCACAGGCGTGGGCATTGATCGATGGCCGTGACTACGTCATCCCCGAAGATATTCAGAGCGTACTGCCCGCCGTTGCCGGTCACCGTCTCAGTGGTGGCGATCCGGCCCTTTCGGCGAGCGAACTGCTGCTCACCTCCGTGGCTATTCCCTGAGCCGATGCTCGGCGAAAAGCTGCTCAACTCCGGCTACTTCTCCGACCGCTTTATTAATCGCGGTAGCGATCCCGATGCGGTCGAGATCGACAACCGTCATCTCTATATCCTGCCGACCCGCCACGGGGTACTGTTCGCTGGCGTGCTGCTGGTGATGCTGATCGGCTCGATCAACTACAGCAACAACATGGGCTTTATGCTCACCTTCCTACTCGGCAGCCTCGCCACCGCCTCGATCCTGCACACCTACAGCAACCTGAAAAACATCACCGTGCGTAGCGGTCGACTGCAACCGGTCTTTGCCGGTGAGCAGGTGGAATTCATCTTCCACCTCGACAATCCGGGTAGAAAATCGCGTCACCTGATCCTACTCAACTGCAACCAATATGACGGCGATGTTGAGGAGATCGAACCGGGCAAACACAACACTATCAATCTACTCATGCCAACCGAGCTGCGTGGCTGGCGCTATCCCGGCAGAATCAAGGTCGAGACCACCTATCCACTCGGTCTGTTCCGCGCCTGGAGCTGGATCGAGCTGCGCAGCCGCTGCCTGGTCTACCCCAAACCGGAACACAATCCGCCCCTGCCGCCGCTTGAGGCGGGTGAGGCAGAGCACGGCGCCCGGCAGGGTGAGGGAATGGAGGACTTTGCCGGCTTTCGTAACTACCACAGCGGCGACCCGCTGCGTCACGTCGCCTGGAAGGTGGTGGCACGGGGTCAACCGATGATGCTCAAGCAGTTCTCCGGCAGTGCCGGCGGTAGTGTCTGGTTCGAGTGGGAAGAGATGGTGGGTCTCAGCACCGAACAGCGCCTCTCCCGCCTCTGCCGCTGGGTGGTCGATGCCGATCGTGAAGGCGTTGAGTATGGACTGAAAATGCCCGATCGCCACTTCGCCCCGGCCAGCGGTGAGCGCCATCGTCGCCAGATCCTCGAGCACCTCGCCCTCTACGGTCTTGACGACTCCGACGGGCGCTTAGCTGAGCATGCGTAACTACCACTCGCCGATCCACCACGCCACCATCGCCTGGCTGATGCTCTCATTGGTGCTGGTAATCGCTCCACACACGACCCGGTTACCAATCTGGATACCGCTGGTTGGCCTCGGCTTCGGTCTGTGGCGTTGGCTCGCAGCCAAGCGACGACTGCCGTTACCGGGCACCCTGTTACGCGTGATCATGTTGGTGGCAATCGCGGTGGGCGTCTTTCTCAGTTACGGCCGTCTCTTCGGTCGCGATGCCGGTACCGCCTGGCTGATAATTCTCATCGCCCTGAAGCTAATCGAACTACGCACCCACCGTGATGCGGTGATCGTGGTACTGCTAGCCTACTTCCTGGTAATCACTAACTTCCTGTTTACTCAATCAATTCCAACCGCGATCTATATGATATTAATTGTAATCGTGATCACCTCGACACTGATTGCGATCAACTACATGGAGCGCGATCCGCTGCCGATCAAGCGGCGCCTACGTATCTCCGCCACCCTGTTGGCCCAGGCGGTACCGATGATGCTGGTGCTGTTTGTACTCTTTCCCCGCGTGCCGGGCCCCCTCTGGAGCCTGCCTAAGGATGCCCACAGCAGCCTCAGCGGGCTGGATGATTCGATGAGTCCCGGCTCGATCAGTGAGTTGATCCAGTCGGGTGGCACCGCCTTTCGCGTTGAGTTCATCGACCCAGCTCCGCCGAGCGAGCTGCGCTACTGGCGCGGACCGGTGCTGTGGCACTTCGACGGCCGACGCTGGAGCGGCGGTTTCAGTAAACGTGATCTGCCACACGATGACTTCACCCCGGTCGGTGACCCAGTGCGTTACAGCGTCACCCTCGAGCCCCACAACCGGCGTTGGCTCTTCGCACTGGAACTCCCCGACACACTTCCGCTCAATAGCAGCCTCAGTGGTGACTATCGACTGCTGGCCGCTTCCCCGGTTCGGGAACGGCTGCGTTATCAGCTCAGCTCCTATCCCGCCTTCAAGTTTGGTGAACTGATCAGCCACGAGGCGAAACTAGCCGCACTGCAGCTACCCGATAACGGTATCAGCCGCAGCCGCGCACTGGCTGCGCAGTGGCGAGCCGCCTCGAGATCTGATCGCGAAGTCGTCAATCGTGCCCTCAACCACTTCAATCAACAGCCCTTTGTCTACACCCTGCGTCCACCGCTGCTCGGTAACCGCCCGGTCGATCAGTTCCTGTTCGATAGCCAGCGCGGTTTCTGTGAACACTACGCCGGTGCCTTCACCGTGTTGATGCGTGCCGCCAGCATTCCGGCTCGGGTGGTTACTGGCTACCTGGGCGGTGAGCGGAATCCGCTCGATGAGTTCTACACCGTACGCAACTCCGATGCCCACGCCTGGTCGGAGGTGTGGCTTGAAGGTGAAGGTTGGCGACGCATCGATCCAACCGGCGCCGTGGCCCCCGAACGCGTCGAAGAGGGCATTGAGGCCTCACTGCCCGATGACGCCCCCCTGCCGATTCTGCTACGCAGCAACAATACCCTGTTGAAGCAGTTCCGATTCTCGATTGATGCGCTCAACAACGGCTGGAATCAGTGGGTACTCGGTTACGGCGATAAGACACAACGCGAGTTTCTGGCGAAGCTCGGCATTGGACTCGATAGCTGGGAGGGAATGGCGATTGGGCTACTCACCTCGATGGGAACACTCTTTGCCATCATCACTGCGCTGATGCTCTGGCGTCACGGGCGCCAGCATCACGTCACTCCACTGCAACGCCTCTATCGGCGTTTTTGCGCAAAACTAGCCAAGGCAGGTATCAACCGGAATCCCTATGAGGGTCCGGAAGATTTTGCTCAACGAGTGATCAAGCAGCGCCCCGATCTTCGTCAGGCTGTCAGGTCGATTACCAAACGCTATATTCAGCTCAACTATGCGGGCAGTAGCGATGCGTCACAGTTAAAGGCGTTACAGATAGCGGTGACTCGCTTCTCCGCTAGCCGATAATCGATCAACTCACTAATGCAGCGTTGATTTCGCCTCGCGGTTCTCTTCTCCACTGCAGCACACGGATCGCATCCTGTTCACCTCGTCGTACGAGAATCGATTTAACCAACAGTTCAGCATGCACCTCATCCATGGCGACATAGATATCGTAAGCCTCGTCAGTAGCGAGCTGCATGAGCAGCTCTAAAGATAGATCGATGCCGTTGCCGTCATGGGTTGTTATCGGTTGGTAACTAAAGTGGTCTAGCGTCTGCACCCAGGAGCGACAGTAGTTATCGAGGTAGTGACCCTGTTCACCCTCTGCCAGCCAATAGAGCCATATGGACTGTGTCATATCGAGATTGATCGCCTGCTCGATCAGACTCTTGATCGGCGCGAAGTTGGTTCCTTCAGCAATCAAGACAATCGGACGATCCGAATCACCATCAAGCGTCACCTCCCCGAAGGGGCCGTTGATCTCGATTCGGTCGGAACTACCCAGTTGCTCAAAGATAAATTCATAAAAGGGATCACCCTCTCTTCGCTGCAGATGAAACTGAAGCACCATGCCGTTACAGGGACAACTGCCGATAGCGAGATCACGCTGCAATCCGTTCGGTAGTTTGAGTGATATATGTTGCCCAGGAAGAAACTGTAGACGCTGCGTACGCGGCGTGCGCAGCTGCAGCAGAATGATCTCATCTCCAATCCGCTCGATCTTAGATACCTTAGTCGCGACTCGCTGTAACGGCACCTCGCCGGTATCGATAATCTCAGCGGCATCAAGCAGCAGATCACTTCCTGCCGAAGCCCTGCAGAGCAGTACCGTGTTCTCTTTAAGTTCAGCCTCGCTGAGGCGGTAGTCGTGGTGTTTTATCTCGGCCAACTCGCCCGACAATAGCCGTGCCTTACATTCACCGCAGTTACCGCTGCTACAACCAAAATGGAGATGGATACCTGAACGCAATGCAGCATCGAGTAGCGAGTCGCCAAATTCAGCCACAAACTGATGACTACTATTAGCCAGCTTTACCGAGTAACCCATAAATATCACCCTTCATGACCTGCACACAGAGAAGCGTCATTAGGGTGAATATAGCCAGCAGTGCAGAGTAATACTATTTACCACAGTGCCCACACTGACATTGTCGATCGACTCGACAAATAGAGATTCGATAAAAAAAGGCCCGTATCGAAAACTCGATACGGGCCCTGTTTTTTACCGTGTAAATATAAGGATTGGCGGTTAATGCTCACCCTTGGTACGACGGATTCCTGCCAGACGGTTGCCCTGTTTCTGTGGGCCGCCGTAGGGAAAGAGGTCGTGCAGATGATGGTTATTACCACGCTCTGGTCCCCATAACTTGGCAAAGTACTTGATCATCTTTCGTACCTCTGCCTGGACGCAGTGTTCTTCGTAGTAATCGCGGATATAGCGAATCACATCCCAGTGCTCATCAGTCAGTTCCAGCCCCTCTTTAGCGGCCTGCGCCACTGCAAAAGACTCTGACCAATCATCCATATTCTGGATGTAACCCTCTTGATCGGTGATGATCTCCTGACCATCAACTATCAACTTCTCATCACGAATTGCAAACGGATTAGTTCTCATCACTCACCTTTATGAAAAATTATTTCGATTTCCATCCCATAAGGGTTATCAACGCTAATCTTCTGCACCATCCCGCCTGTATGACGGGATGGTGCATCCGATTAATTATTTGATACGTGTTTACGACGTACGACCTGATAGGCACGGCCGAGATAGCCAATCGGCACACTCCACACATGGACCAGACGGGTGAACGGGAAGAGCAGGAACACCGTCATACCGAGGAAGATGTGCAGCTTGAAGACCGGCTCCACACCTGCGAGCAGACTTGGATCTACCTGCAGTGTCGCGACGCTCTGTACCCACTGGGTCAGTGCAATCATTACATCGGCGTTGCCGTGGCTGGCATGGCCGTAGGAGACGATGGTAGTGCTCAGACCTACGATCACGGTGACCAGCAACCAACCGATGATGAAGGTATCACGGGTACGCCCAGCCGCCTTGACCCGTTCATTGGTGAGGCGACGCAGGAACAGCATCAACGCACCAACGAAGCACATGGAGCCAAAGATCAGTCCAGCGTAGATGGCAACGTATTGATGCGCCACATCCGAGACACCCATCGCCAGGAACCAGCTATGGGGAGTCAACAGACCGACCATGTGGCCGAAGAAAATCGCGATAATGCCCACATGGAACAGATTACTCGCCACCCGCATACCCTTGTTACTGAGTAGCTGGCTGGAGTCGGTTTTCCAGGTGTACTGCTCGCGGTCGTACCTGATCCAGTTACCGAGTAGGAAGATGGTTCCTGCCAGGTAGGGATAGGCGCCAAATATAAAATCGTGCAGTGTCATGACTCTCTCCTCAGGCTGCTTGGGCCAGACGGCCACGGTTTTCGATAATCCGCATCAGGCTGGCGTAGTTGCTGCCAGCCTTCTCCAGATTCTCAGCCAATACAGTGATTACCTTGGCCGCATCTCCAAGGAAGATGGTGGCCTGCATCTCATCGAGCGTGGAGACGTACTCGAGAATCAACGGTAGGAAATCGGGGATCTCCTTGCCGTCGAAATCAAGTCCCGCCGCCTTGTAGTGCTCGGAGAGATCAACCAGTGCCGGACCGCGCCCCCGGTCATCACCGAAGAGGTGATGGGTCAGGTGCAGATCGTGTTCCGGAACCATATCGAAGGTATTCACATAGAGCTGCTGTAGCCCGATCAGATCGTGCAACTGCAGCCAGGCAATTACGCTACCCAACTCGGTGCGCTCCTGTTCGGAGAGCATCGGGTCGTCAGCAACGAGTGTTGCCATCTCTGGCAGGTGCTCGATCAGCTCCTCGGTTGGATAATCGAGGATGCGAGCCATTATTTTGTAGATACGCATATTGATATCCTCCCTTAGGACTGTTTGTTACCGCGTGGATGCGGGAACGCCTGCTGCGGCGAGGCAGAGTTCTGGCGACGTGACGGGAACAGTGTGAAGCCCTGCCCCGACTCGGAACCGTGACCACTGGTATTGCCGGGTCCGAAGCCGTTCTGACCCTGGAACGCGTAAGGGTCTTCGTGACGAAGCTCCTCGTGCGAGGTAGGGATCACGAAACGATCTTCGTAGTTGGCGATACCGAGCATCTGATACATCGCATCCGACTCTGCCTCGGTCATACCAACGGCATCGAGTGCTGCGGTATTAGACTCGCCATCGACCGCCTTGGAACGCTGGTTACTACGCATCGCCATTAGACGATTGAGCGCCGAGATAATCGGTGCGGTATCGCCTGCGGTGAGCAGGTTGGCCAGGTACTGTGCCGGGAAGCGCAGCGCATCGGCCTTCGGTATTACACCGTCAGCTTCAGTTGGCAGATTGCCCTGATCGATCTGGCTCTGTACTGGCGAGAGCGGTGGTACGTACCACATCATCGGCAGGGTGCGGAACTCAGGATGGATTGGGAAGGCAATCTTCCACTCCATCGCCATCTTGTAGACCGGCGACTCCTGTGCAGCTTCTAGCCAGGTATCGGGTACACCGTCCTTACGTGCCTGTTCAATGACGGCAGGATCGTTAGGATCGAGGAAGATATCCATCTGTGCGTTGTAGAGGCCCTTATCGTCGGTCGCAGCAGTTTCACTGATGCGATCGGCGTCGTAGAGCATTACACCGACGTAGCGGATACGACCTACACACGACTCGGCACAGGCCATCGGCATGCCCGACTCGATACGAGGGTAACAGGCGATGCACTTCTCAGACTTGCCCGACTCCCAGTTGTAGTAGATCTTCTTGTAAGGACAGCCACTGACACACATGCGCCAGCCGCGGCACTTATCCTGATCGATCAGAACGATGCCATCCTCGTTACGCTTGTAGATCGCACCCGATGGGCAGGAGGCGACACAGGCAGGATTGAGACAGTGGTTACAGAGTCTCGGCAGATACATATGGAAGGTGTTCTCGAACTCCTTGTAGATATGTTTCTGGATACCGTCGAAGTTCTTATCCTTGGAACGATGTTCGAACTCGCCCGCCAGATCATCCTCCCAGTTCGGTCCCCAGTGGATCTTCTCCATCCGCTTACCGGTAATCTGCGATACCGGACGTGCAGTCGGGGCCGCTTCGGAAAGCGGTTTGTTCTGCAGCTTGGCGTAGTCGAAATCGAACGGCTCGTAGTAGTCGTCGATCTCAGGCATGTCGGGGTTGGCGAAGATGTTGAGCAGCTTGCTCATGCGGCCACCGGCCTTGAGCTCGATGCCACCGTTCTTCTTCTCCCAGCCGCCTTTCCATTTATCCTGGTTCTCCCACTCCTTAGGGAAACCGACACCCGGCTTACTCTCAACGTTGTTGAACCATGCGTACTCGACGCCCTTTCGGTTGGTCCAGATGTTTTTGCAGGTTACTGAACAGGTATGACAACCGATACATTTATCCAGGTTCAGAACCATTGCGATTTGTGCGCGAACTTTCATAAAAATCTCCTCAAATCTCGGTTAGGACCCAATCAGTTGTTGATTCCGGGTGGGTTGAGCTGTGCTTCGCGCTCAGGTGTTAGCGGACCTTCCAGCCAATCGACATCAGCATCTTCGATCTTGTGAACGATGACGAATTCGTCACGCTGCGACCCTACCGTACCGTAGTAGTTGAAGGCGTATGAGAGCTGCGCATAACCACCGATCATGTTGGTCGGCTTGACCACCACCTTGGTGACCGAGTTAAGAATACCGCCACGTTTACCGGTGGTGTTCGAACCCGGTACGTTCACGTTCTTCTCCTGGGCGTGGTACATGATCGCCATGCCCGTCGGTACACGCTGACTGACAACCACTCGGGCAACAGTCGCGCCGTTGGCGTTAACCGCCTCGACCCAGTCGTTATCCTTCAGGCCGATGGTCTTCGCTTCATCCTCATTGACCCAGAAGTAAGGACCACCGCGGAACAGCGTCAGCATGCGTAGGTTGTCCTGATAGCTGGAGTGGATACCCCACTTGGAGTGCGGTGTGATCCAGTTCAGGGTCAGGGTCTTCTTGCCTTCGAGCTTGCCGGCCAGTGTCTTCGGCAGGTTCTTGTGTGCACCCATATCCTGTGGAGGACGGTAGCAGCAGAGACCTTCACCAAAGTCGAGCATCCACTCATGATCGAGATAGAACGAGGCACGACCGGTCAGGGTACGGAACGGAATGTGCTCGTGGATGTTGGTGTAGCAGGCGTTGTAGCTAACCTCTTCAGATTCGATACCCGACCAGGTAGGCGCGGTAATGATCTTACGCGGCTGTGCCTGAATGTCGCGGTAGCGGATCTTCTCTTCGTGACGACCTTCGTAGAGGTGGCTGTGATCGATACCGGTCTTCTTGCTGAGTGCCGACCAGGACTTGTGAGCAACCTCACCGTTAGTCTCTGGCGCCATCTGCAGAACGGTATCGCAGACCGCGATATCCTCTTCGAGTGAGGGACGTCCCTTGGAGACACCCTCATCGGTAATCACACCGTTGAGCTCGCAAAGCTGGTCGATCTCAAGATCGGTATTCCAGTCGAGGCCCTTGATGTTATTGCCCAGCTTGTTCATCAGCGGGCCAACCGAGGCGTACTTCTTGTAGGTGTTGGGGTAGTCACGTTCGACCACCTTGAACAGCGGTGCGGTCTTACCAGGAATCAGGTCACACTCACCGCGTTTCCAATCCTTAACCTCACCAAACGCCTGTCCCATTGCCATCGGGCTATCGTGCTGCATCGGCAGTGATACGACATCCTTCTGTACACCCAGATGAGTCTCAGCCAACTCAGAGAACTTCTTGGCAATGACCTTGAAGATCTGCCAATCGGTCTTAGATTCGAAGGCCGGATCGATCGCCGCATCGAGAGGATGGACGAAGGGGTGCATGTCGGTGGTGTTCAGATCCGACTTCTCATACCAGGTAGCGGTCGGCATGATGATATCGGAGTAGGCACCGGTCGAGTTGAGACGGAAGTTGATGTCGACCATCAGATCGAGCTTTCCTGATGGTGACTTCTCGCGCCACTTGATCTCCTTCGAGTTGGCACCCTCTGTACCCTCCTGCATAACGCCGTTCTGTGCGCCGACCAGATGCTTGAGGAAGTACTCATGGCCCTTGGCCGAACAACCGAGCAGGTTGGCACGCCAGACGAAGAGGTTACGAGGATGATTCTCTTCGGCATCGATATCTTCACAGGCAAAGGCCATATCGCCGCTCTTGAGCTGCTCAGACATATACTGCGAGACACCCGCCTCATCGGTCGCACCGGCCGCCTCGGCCGCCTTGACGATATCGAGAGGGTTCTTGTTGAAGTGCGGCGCTGAAGGCAGCCAACCGAGACGCTGTGAGACGACGTTGTAGTCGGCCAGCATGTGTCCCTTGTACTTACCCTTAGCAGTCGGTGACATGATGCTATCGGCATCGACCTTCTCATAGCGCCACTGATCGGTATGGAAATACCAGTAGGTGGTCGAGTTCATGTGACGTGGTGGACGATGCCAATCGAGTGCAAACGCGATGGGTGCCCAACCGGCCTGTGGACGCAGTTTCTCCTGACCCACGTAGTGAGCCCAGCCACCGCCGGTCTGACCGATACAGCCACAGATGTGCAGCATGTTCATGATGCTGCGATAGGCCATATCGTTGTGGTACCAGTGGTTGATCGCCGCGCCCATGATGACCATTGACTTACCCTTGGTCTTGGAGGCGTTCTCGGCAAACTCGCGACCGGTACGTTCCAAGTCAGCGGCCTTGATACCGGTGTGCTTCTCGCCCCACGCTGGGGTATAGGCACAGGATGCGTCGTCATAACCCTTGGCGGTGTTATCGCCGAGGCCACGATCGATACCGTACTGTGCAATCTGCATATCATAGACCGAGGTGACGTAGGTCTCCTCACCATCGATAGAGATTCTGCGTGCAGGAACGTTGCGCAGGATCACATCATCTTCACCCGGAGAGAAGTGAGGGAAGGCCATGGTCACAACCTCGTCACGGCTATCCATGCAGGAGAGCTCCGCATCGATATCGGACTGGTCAGCGGCGTTCTTCTGCAGCGTGTTCCACTTGCCCTCCTCGCCCCAGCGGAAGCCGAGTGAGCCGTTCGGGCAGACAAAGCTGCTGCTCTTCGAATCGTAGACCACCGTCTTCCACTCGGGGTTGTTCTCCTGCCTCATATTGCTGTCGAAGTCAGAGGCGCGTAGGAAACGATCCGAAACGTAACGATCACCATCCTTACGCAGCATCACCTGCATCGGCATATCGGTGTAGTTCTTGGCGTATTCAGTGAAGTACGGGTCCTGCTGTTTAATATGGAATTCGTTCAGTGCTACATGTGTCATCGACATGAAGGCAGCTGCATCCGTTCCCTGACGAACTGGCATCCAGAGATCGGCAAACTTAACGAACTCTGCATAGTCAGGTGCCATTGAAACAATCTTGGTGCCGTTATAACGCGACTCGATTGCAAAATGAGCATCGGGGGTACGGGTCATCGGCAGGTTAGCGCCGGTGATAATAATGTACTTGGAGTTGTACCAGTCGGCCGCTTCCGGTACGTCGGTCTGCTCACCCCACACCTGAGGAGATGCGGCAGGTAGATCACAATACCAATCGTAGAAGGAACCACAGGCACCACCGATCAGTGACAGGTAACGCGAACCGGCCGCGTAGCTGATCATCGACATGGCAGGAATGGGAGAGAAACCGTAGATACGATCCGGGCCCCACTTCTTGATGGTGTAGACGTTGGCCGCTGCGGTGATCTCGGTAATCTCATCCCAGGTGGTGCGAATGAAGCCGCCAAGGCCACGAACTGCCACATATTTCTTGCGCTTCTCGGGATCAGACTGAATCGCCTCCCAAGCCTCTACCGGATCTTTACCGGTTGCGCGTTCTTTACGATACATCTCAGCCAGACGACCACGTACCAGCGGGTACTTGATGCGGTGTGGGCTATAGAGGTACCAGGAGAAACTGGCGCCACGCTGACAACCACGAGGTTCATGGTTTGGCAGATCGGGACGGGTACGCGGATAGTCAGTCTGCTGCATCTCAAATGCGACCAGACCGTTTTTGACATGAATCTTCCATGAACAACCACCGGTGCAGTTAACACCATGTGTAGACCGGACTACCTTGTCGAAACGCCAGCGGTTTCGATAGGCATCCTCCCACTGTCGATCATCGGTGGTCACGATACCGTGACCCTTCGAGAACGACTCTTCCGACTTGGTAAAAAACTTTAACCGGTCGAGAAAATGACTCATTGCTCTTCTCCTAACTCACCGAACTTCTAAAAATTAAAGGCGGGACGACTTTGCAGCTGTCTGTAAGCACCACGGTGGAAGCGACGTAGAGAGGTGTGGTGCACCCAAACTTTTACAAAGCCACCCCGACATTTTTCAAAGGGGCAACTTACTCTGTTGCCTAAGGATTCTTGATTTCCGCCTTTGGACCGAGGTAGTACCACCAGTTGAGCACCAGACAGACCGCGTAGAAGACTGCGAAGCCGTAGAGTGCATTCTCTGGAGTGGTTGCCTTGATCTGCTCACCAAACACCTTAGGAATAATGAAGGCGCCGTAGGCCGCTACCGCTGAAGTCCAGCCGAGTACAGGACCCGCCTGCTCTTTAGGGAAGACCATCGCGATGGTGCGGAAGGTAGAGCCGTTACCGATACCGGTAGCAGCAAACAGAACCAGGAACAGTACAAAGAAGGGTACAAAGAACTCTTCAGGGGTTGCCGACTGGTAGGCCGCCTTGAGGAAGTGCGCAACACCAAAGGCGCTGGCAATCATCACAATCGCAACAACCTGAGTTACCTTGGCACCACCCACCTTATCGGAGATCCAACCACCCACTGGGCGAATCAGCGCACCGATAAATGGACCCATCCAGGCGTACATCAGAGCCGAAGGACCATTCGGATTAGCCAGGTCATGGGTCATCAGGCCGTTAATCTCAACATGCTGGAAGCCAAACACTACCTTGATAGCCAGGGCGAAACCGGCCGAGTAACCGATGAAGCTACCGAAGGTCATGGTGTAGATAATGCTCATAACCCAGGTGTGTTTGTTACCGAAGATCTTGAACTGACGCTGCAGATTAGGCTTGATGTCGCCCGGGATCATCTTCATCAACATAACAGTGGTGAAGAGGATACCGGCAATAACAGGCCACTTGGCCCAACCCGGCGCTCCAAGACCCGTAGGTGCTGGCAGGATGATGTAGAGACCAATCGCTGCAGTGACGAAACCAATCATCAGCATACCGGCGATCTTCGACATCGCACCAATCGGTGAACCGATGTGTGGTGAGACCTCTTCAGTACGCAGGTTGTTCATACCGAACCAGCCAGCGAATGCGAGCGGTATCAGCAGCAGCAACCAGACGAAACCGGCGTTGTGGATATAGGTCTCGGTACCGGCAGGGATCTTACCGATCAGGGTGCCTGAGGTGTTCTCCAGGATCATCGCCTCACCGCCAAAGATACCGAAGGTCATTACCAGAGGAACCACGATCTGCATGGTGGTTACACCGGCATTACCCAGACCTGCATTCAGACCCAGCGCCAGACCCTGCATCCGCTTCGGAAAGAAGAAACTGATGTTGGACATCGAAGAGGCGAAGTTACCGCCACCGAAGCCGGAGAGGAAGGCGAGGATCTGGAACACCCACAGCGGCGTGTTCTTATCCTGCAGTGCGATACCAGCACCGATGGCTGGAATCATCAGCAGTGCGGTTGTAAAGAAGATGGTATTTCGACCACCCGCGATACGGATAAAGAAGCTATTAGGTATACGTAGCGTTGCACCGGTCAGACCGGCGATCGCAGCCAGCGTAAAGAGCTCAGCCTTGGCAAACGGGAAGCCCAGATTTAGCATCTGTACAGTAATGATGCCCCAGTAGAGCCAGACCGCAAAGCCACTCAACAGGCTTGGGATCGAGATCCACAAATTTCGATTGGCAATACTCTTGCCTTTCGATTCCCAGAAGCCATCATCTTCTGGGTTCCACTCTCTTATATCAGCCATATTTTATATCCTCAATTTATGAAAGGAACTTTTGTTACTTACCAAACACCCGGTTATTCCATAACGTCCGGGCCAAACTGTTTACGCATCTCACGATCACGCTGCGATTCACCCGACCACTGCATCCACATGATCGAGACCATGGTGATACCGTAGAGCAGCATGAAGGCGGTTGTACCTACACCGGTGTAGTCGAGCATCACACCGAACAGGATTGGCAGGGTGAAGCCACCCATACCACCGGCCAGACCGACCACACCCGACATCACGCCGATCCTGTCGGGATACTCATCGGAGAGATACTTAAAGACAGACGCCTTACCGAAGCCCCATGCGATACCCACCACAAACAGCAGCGCGGTGAAGACATACTCATTCACACCGAGGGTCATAGTGATCGGATCACCATCACGGGTCGCGATCGAGATTTCGGTGAGGGGATAGGACATGAAGAAGAGGCAGATCGCCGACGACCACATTACCCAGTAGGTCACCTTGTGGGCACCAAACTTATCTGAGAGCCAGCCACCCAGCGCACGAATGATGCCCGACGGCAGGACAAAGATTGCTGCCAATAGTGCTGCATCCTGAATGCCGTGGCCGTACTCAGTCATGTAGTACTTGGTCATCCACAGCGAGAGCGCAACGAAGCCACCAAACACCAGCGAGTAGTACTGGCAATATTTCCAGACCACCGGGTCTTTCAGCATTCGCAGCTGATCCATTACCGTGACTGATGACTCCACCTTGTGGCTCTCATCGGAGTAGGTAAACATCCAGAAAAGGATGACAACGAGCGTCATCGCAATGGCGTAGATAACTGGCACCATTTCCCACCCGTAAGCAACCAGGATGGTGGGAGCGACAAACTTGGTCAGTGCTGCACCAGCGTTACCGGCACCGAATATACCCATCGCAAAACCAGCAGTCTCACGGGTAAACCAGCGAGAGGTGTAGGCAATACCGACCGAGAAGGAGGCACCAGCGACACCGACAAAGAGACCGAGAACCAGGAACTGCCAGTACTCAGTGGCCTTTGAGATCAGGAACAGTGGGATAATGATCGAGGCCATCAACCAGAAGTAGACAGGGCGACCACCATATTTATCGGTCATCATTCCGAGCGGTAGACGCAGCACGGAGCCGGTCAGGATCGGCGTTGCAGCTAGCAGGCCGAATTGGGTATCACTCAAACTAAGACCGGTCTTGATCGGTATACCTATAACCGAGAACATCACCCATACGGCAAAACAAGCCGTAAAGCCGACGGTGTTCATAGTAAGGACCGATAATTGTTGTTTTCTATAACTCGCCATCTTCTTCCTCCTCCAAAATCCTTGTTGAACTCACCACGCAAAAAGATTTGTCAGGTACGGAGTCTATGCCTCTAGGAGATCTGAACAAGGGAGCAAATACTTGATTAAATTGGAAGAGATACCACTAATTGGGTAGAGTAGTTAACGGGTTAACCTGTTGATTACTCGGTAATTCATTAAATTAGATTTTGCTAATAAATAAGCTTTATATCTGGTCAAGATAATAGGTGGTATCACCACTGCCCTTCTCGATTAAAAACGCTATTATTCAGCATCAAATAGACGATGAAGTTCGATGCGAGAAAAAGCTAAAAAGTCACTGTTATTGCGGATCGGGCTGGCGATGGCCACGATTACCCTACTAGCTTTTGTGGGTATGTTGAGCTCAGTCATCATCGCCGACACTACCGAGGGCGAGGCTGCAGCCATAAATCAGGCTGGCACGCTGCGTATGCAGTCCTACCGAATCGCCAGCAGCCTCACCCTCTCCTCCCAGAGTCGCATCGATGGCAGTGCTGGCCACACCCTAGACCTTATCAGTGGGTTTGAGCAGCGCCTCAACAGCCCACGTCTGACCGGCATACTCAGAAGTGAGTCCGATAACACCATCACCAACACCTATAGATTGGTAGAGCAGCAGTGGCATCAACGCATCAAGCCGATGTTATTGGGGCGCATTCAATACGGCAGTAAGGCTCTGACACCGACCACCCTTGCCACCATCGATCTGTTTGTGGAGAAGATCGACAAACTGGTTGGATTGCTGGAGGAGGCTACCGAGTCACGCATCCAGTTCCTGCGTCTGATCCAGGTGGTATCGCTGTTTCTCACCCTGATGGTCGCTTTCTACACCATGTATTTAATGAACACCGATGTGCTCAACCCGTTACGCGCCCTGCTCAACTTCACCCAGCACGTCGGCCAACGAGATTTCACCATTCGCGTTAGACACAATTCAGGGGATGAATTGGGTCAGCTGGGTGAGGCCTTCAACGTCATGGCCGAAGATCTTTCACAACAGTACGATGATCTTGAGAGCCTGGTACAGACCAAGACCGCCGATCTGGAACGCACCAACCGTTCACTTGAACTGCTCTATAACACCACCCGAACCATCAACACTTCGACTCCCACCGAGTCGACCTATAACACCCTGTTAAGTGATATCGCTGAGATGATGGGGGTCAGTTCCGGCACCATCTGTCTGGCCGACCCGGAAGATGTGGCAAAATTTGAGTATGGCAAACGAGGTGCCTATAAGATTGCCACCACACGCGATCCTAACAGCGTCGACCTTGGTACCTGTACCCCTCCCAACTGCGGCTCCTGTTTTGGCAACTGTGACACCCACTTTATTGAACTGGCCAAAGAGAACCCGCAGAGCGACAACATCATCTCTATCCCCATTCTCGACAAGGGCACTCAATACGGCGTACTGCTGTTCGAGATCCCAAAAGAGAAACATGTTGAAGAGTGGGAGAAACGCCTGCTCGAGTCGATCGCCAGCCATATCGCCATCGCGATCAATATCGCACGCAGCACTAATCAGGATCGTCGTCTCTCGCTACTGGAAGAGCGCACCGTTATCGCCCGCGAGCTACATGACTCACTGGCACAGTCGCTCTCCTATATGAAAATCCAGGTCAGCCGTCTTGATCATGAGATCAGTAATAACAGCTCGGGTGAATCACAGGGAAAAATCGTTAGTGAACTGCGTCAGGGACTCAATAGCGCCTATCGAGAACTGCGTGAACTCCTGACCACTTTCCGACTCAGCATTGTCGACACCGATCTCGCACACGCGCTGGAGGATACGACCAATGAGTTCTCTGAGCGTGGCGCTACCTCCATCATGCTCAACAACCAGCTCGGCGGCTGCAGCCTCACCGCCAATGAAGAGGTCAACCTGCTGCAGATTATTCGTGAGGCACTCTCTAATGTCGTACAGCACGCCAATGCCAGCCATGCCGATGTTAATCTACAGCACGACACCTACGGTTACGTTACAGTACAGATCAACGACAACGGCGTCGGTATTAACGCCTCGGGCAAACGCCACCACTACGGCCTTGCGATCATGAAAGAACGTGCACGCAGCCTCGGCGGTAAACTACGCATTATTCCACGCGGCAGCGGCGGTACTCGCGTTGAGCTAATATTCACCCCATCACATCGAGCCACAGCAAATCAGGTATCCAACTATGAGTGAAAACGGCCTCCACACTATTCTGACCATCGACGACCACCCGCTCTTCAGGCAGGGCGTCGCCGATCTGATCTCAATGGATGACTCCCTGGAGTTGATCGGTGAGGCAGCCTCTGGTGAGGAGGGTTTGGAGAAGGCCAGAGCCTTACAACCAGAGCTGATTCTGCTCGACCTGAATATGAAGGGAATGGACGGCATCATGACCCTAAAGGCGATCAAGGCGGATGAGTCTCTTGATACCCGCGTGGTGATGCTGACCGTTTCCGATCATGAAGATAACGTGGTCGCTGCCCTAAGGGCTGGTGCAGACGGTTATCTACTAAAGGACATGGAGCCGGAGGACATCCTCAAGCAGCTCAGTGTGGCGGGTCAGGGACGTCTGGCAATCAGCCCCCAACTTACTGAGCTGCTCGCCCAGGCACTGCGCGAAGACACCCAACCCAACGATCCCAACGAGGCGGGACTGACTGAGCGCGAAAAGGAGATTCTGGAGCTGATTGCCAAGGGGCTGAGTAACAAGCTGATCGCCCGTGAGCTCGGCATCACCGATGGCACCGTCAAGGTGCACGTCAAACATCTACTGAAAAAGCTCAACCTGCGCTCACGAGTTGAAGCGGCGGTCTGGGCAGTCGAAAACAATCGTAAGAAGCCCTGAACTGAGGGCAGTTTATTTGAGGCAAAGAAAAAGGGCTACGCAGATGCGTAGCCCTTTTTTGTATGGCGTCCCCTAGGGGAGTCGAACCCCTGTCGTCGCCGTGAAAGGGCGATGTCCTAGGCCTCTAGACGAAGGGGACGAATCCTTCTGGCACTGCCTTGTTGCTTCGTTTGGTGGAGCTAGGCGGGATCGAACCGCCGACCCCTTGCATGCCATGCAAGTGCTCTCCCAGCTGAGCTATAGCCCCAAACGGAGCGGGAATTCTGCGGAAAAGCGGCGTCCATGTCAAGCGTAATTCACAACCCGTTTATCTTCCCTGCCCCTCAATCTTCGCCCACGAGTCACGCAGCGTGACGGTGCGGTTAAATACCAGACCACCATTGGCTGATTGTTGCGTATCGAGACAGTAGTAACCCTCGCGTTCAAACTGCACGGGAACACCAGCTTCGGACTCTGCAAGGCTGGGTTCAACATAGCAGTGGGTCAAGGTACGCAATGAATCGGCGTTGAGGTAGTCGGTGAAGGACTTACCCTCCTCCTTGCTGCTGTCAGGTGTCGGATGACTAAAGAGACGATCATAGAGGCGAATCTCCGCCGGTACGCCATGAGTGGCCGAAACCCAGTGGATCACGCCCTTCACCTTGCGCCCCTCGGGGTTGGCACCAAGAGTATCGGGGTCGTAACTACAACGCAGTTCAATGATCTCACCTGCATCATCCTTGATCACCTCATCACAACGGATCACGTAGGCGTTACGCAGACGCACCTCACCGCCTGTCACCAGGCGTTTAAACTTCTTGTTGGGTGCAACCTCGAGAAAGTCGTTGCGGTCGATATAGAGTTCACGGGTAAAGGGAATCTTACGACTGCCTTTCGCCTCGTTTTGTGGATGGTTGGCTGCCTCCATCTGCTCCTCCTGCCCCTCGGCAAGATTCTCGATCACCACCTTGAGCGGATGTAGCACTGCCATGCGGCGCTCGGCATTGGTGTTGAGGTCGTCGCGGATGCAGCTCTCCAGCACCCCCATTTCAACGCTGTTATCGGACTTGGTGATGCCGATACGGTCGCAGAAGTCACGAATCGATATCGGGGTAAAACCACGGCGACGCATACCAGCAATAGTCGGCATACGCGGATCGTCCCACCCCTCCACAAATCCTTCATCGACCAGCTGTGTCAGCTTGCGCTTACTCATAACACAGTACTGCAGATTCAGGCGTGAGAATTCGATCTGCTGTGGATGGCACTCGATCGAGATGTTATCAAGCACCCAGTCGTAAAGCGGACGGTGGTCCTCAAACTCCAGTGTACAGAGTGAGTGGGTAATTCCCTCCAGTGCATCGGAGATCGGGTGGGTGTAGTCGTACATTGGATAGAGACACCACTCACTACCGGTCTGGTGGTGCACGACACCGTGGCGAATCCGGTAAAGAGTCGGATCACGCATATTCATATTGGGCGATGCCATATCGATCTTGGCACGCAGCACCTTACTACCATCTTCAAACTCGCCCGCACGCATACGGACAAACAGATCAAGACTCTCATCCACTGTGCGATCACGGTATGGACTCTCACGACCCGGCTCTTTCAGGTTGCCGCGATACTCACGCATCTCTTCAGCATTCTGATCACAAACATAGGCCTTACCCACCTTGATCAGCTCAACCGCGAATTCGTAGAGCTTCTCGAAATAGTCGGAGGCGTAGTAGTGCTGCTCACCCCACTCGAAACCGAGCCAGCGCACATCCTTCTGGATCGACTCAACGAACTCGATATTCTCTTTGTGTGGATTGGTGTCGTCGAAGCGCAGGTTGCAACGCCCCTGATAATCTTCAGCCACACCAAAGTTGAGACAGATCGACTTGGCGTGCCCGATATGGAGATAGCCGTTTGGCTCGGGTGGAAAACGGGTAACAACCTTGCCACCATTTTTACCGGCGGTGATATCGTCATCTATGATATGGCGAATAAAGTTGCTCGGTGTCGAGGTTTCACTACTGCTCATCTTACTCGTCTCCTAACCCTGAGTTTCAGCGGCACGCTGCGCAATAAACTCAAGCGCACGATCGATACGACGCAGGGTCGCCGCTTTGCCGACCAGTTCCAGCGTCACATCGATACCCGGCGATGCAGCACGACCCACCACCGCCACTCGCAGTGGCTGCGCCACCTTACCCATCTTCAGTTCAAGCGCTTCCGAGGCCTGCTCAACACAGGCGTGCAGCGCCTCGCCCTGCCACTCCTGTTGTGCTGCTAGTAACTCACGTACCTTGCGTAGCGGCTCCGCAGCCACGGGGCGTAGATGTTTCTTTGCCGCCTTCTCCTCGTACTCATCGAAGTCACGATAGATAAAGGCGCTGATCTCCGCCATCTCAACCAGTGTATTGGCTCGCTCCTGCTGCGCCTTCACCACTTCGACCAGCGAGGGGCCTGTAGTCGGGTCGATGCCGATCTCACCCATATGGTAGCTGAGCAGATGAGCGATGCGGGCGGGATCATCATTTTTTATATAGTGCTGGTTGATCCACAACAGCTTGTCGGTATTGAAGCTGGAAGCGGACTTGTTAACATCTTCGATATTGAACAGCTCAACCATCTGATCAATGCTGAAAAGCTCCTCATCACCATGCGACCAACCAAGACGTACCAGATAGTTGAGCAGCGCCTCGGGGAGGATGCCCATCTCGCGATATTGCATCACACTTACGGCACCGTGGCGCTTGGAGAGACGTGCGCCATCATCACCGAGAATCATCGGCACGTGGGCGTACTGAGGAGGCTCTGCATCCAAAGCGTTGAGGATATTGATCTGGCGCGGGGTATTATTGAGGTGATCATCACCGCGAATCACCTGTGTGATGCCCATATCGAGATCGTCGACCACTACTGTCATGTTGTAGGTGGGAGAACCGTCGGTACGTCTGATAATCAGATCATCAAGCTCAGTATTGCTATAGACCACCCGACCACGAATCAGATCATTAACCACCACATCTCCGTCATCGGGATTACGGAAACGGATAACGTGTGGCTCGTTGGGATCGATAGTTTTATCGCGGCAGTGACCGTCGTAACGAGGCTTCTCCTTGAGCCGCATCTGCTCTTCGCGAATCGCATCGATACGTTCACGCGAACAGTTACATCGGTAGGCGAGCCCCTTATCCATCAAGCCCTGAATCACCTCTTCGTAGCGTTCAAAGCGGTGGGTCTGATGAATCGGCCCTTCATCATACTCAAGACCGAGCCAGGTCATCCCCTCAAGGATCGCATTGACCGACTCGATGGTAGAGCGCTCCAGATCGGTATCTTCGATACGCAACACAAAGCGGCCACCATGCTTGCGCGCATGGAGCCAGGAGAAGAGTGCTGTGCGGGCACCACCGACGTGGAGGTAGCCGGTTGGGCTGGGGGCAAAACGGGTTTTGACGCTCATAACAGCTGCAATTTCCAATCTGGTAAAAGCGGCTATTCTAGCAGAACTGCCGCGACATTCCGGCAGTTAGAGTCCTCCTACAGCGATAATTTCACCACCGCCGCATGAGTAGAGCTTACTCCTCTGCAGCTGGTTCCTGACGCTGACCATCAACATCATCAACAACGCGCTTAATGAAGCCGCTGAGCTGGTCAATATAGGCCTGCTTCTCCTCTTCGGTGGCGGGGCGGTTGCCGAGGATAATGCCAATAATAGCGGCCAGATACTGCATGGTTGCACTCGGATCGTGCGCACGAGGGTCGGCCTTGGAAATCACGGACTGAACATCGTTGACCAGCTGAGAAGAGATTTGGAGAGGGATATCGCTCATTGCTTGCTACTCAAAAAGAAATGGAGTCGTCATTCTACATGCGCACTGAGGCATGTCCATTTCACGCACCTGACACAGGGGGAAGGCACTAACTCAGAAGGAAACAGCACACCTTTCGACTCAGTCGCGATCGCCACCTGAGGGATTGGTAAAGCGATCGTTAAGGCTCTGTACGTAGCGATCAGCCTCTTCATGAATGGTGCGCATCCGTTTTTTGCTTAACCAGCCCCACCCCATCGGCTCAGGCGAGAAGATACTACGCCAGGGACGGGTGTTTGCACGGAAGGCACGCAGCAGCCGTTCACTGGAGATACCGCTGCCGAGCTTACGTGCAAAACGTTTATAGAGGTATTTGAATGAGAGGTGACGCGATAGGAAGTGCGTGCCAACCACGACAGTGACGCCCAGCGCAAAGACGACGATCTGCCAGGCAGTCGAAGTCGTGAACGATTCCAGCCACGGCGGTGCAAACGTGAAACCATTCCAGTAACCCGCCTTAATGGTGCCACTCAGGAGTATCGCAATCGTCGTGAGATAGAGACCAAGATCCCACCACAGCACATGTCGCGCCCAGAGTTTGATCTGCTCACGCAGTTTAGGCACCACCGTATCTTCGATCTCGTAGGCAGTGTTCTCAAGCGCACCGATAATTCGATAGGCACGCTCAACACCAACCTGACGCATTCTTTCATGCATATCGGCCAGATCATGGTCTCGCTTCTCTTCAAAGCGTTTGCGTGTATCGTCATCCTCGATAGCAACCGCTGCATCGGGATTGTAGATGGTAAAGAAGCGACCGGCGGTCAGACCTTCCGTAGCCAGCGCGCGCTGCCAGGAAGCGACCACCTCTTCAGGGTTATCCTCACGCGCAGTGGCATCAATCTGGTTGAGCACATAGACAAACTTACTTGAATCGGCACGATTAACCGTACTGGCAACCAGATGTTTTAGCGTGTCACGCATCGCACCGGGCTCAGGATGACGGGCATCAAAAAAGACCAGCACCAGATCGGAGAGACTGACGATGTGATCAGTGATGCGCAGGATGCCGGTGCGCTGCGCATCGGCATCAAATCCGGGTGAATCGATCAGAATCATGCCATTCATTACATCGGCAGGCGAGGTCTTGAGCTGCAGATAGGCATCAACGCGGCGCCCCTCGCCCTCTTCAACCTTATCGAGCTCTTCGCTGAACTGATAGAAGGGGAAACGCGGATCGGCATCGAGTGCGACACCTGGTAGCTCATGTGAGGCGTTATCACGGCTGTAGCAGATAACCGTAAAACGATCATCAACTGCCTGATTACCAGTCGACTGCAGGCGATGACCTAGATAGTGGTTGATGAAAGTCGATTTGCCAGCCGAGAAGGTACCGAGGATCGAGATCAGCGGCCACCAGGGAATCTGGGTAGTGAAGGAGTCATCGGCATCAAGCAGCCCCATCGCATAACCAACACTGTCGAGCTGGCGGTAACTCTTGACCGCCGAGACCAACATTGGATTTTCTTGCTTAAGGTGTTGCTCGAGGCTCTTGAGACGTTTTCTGACTTTCTTACTCGCACCAAACATGCGCAATATCCCCGCCGTTAATAACTACGAATCTAACTGTCACCTGCTACCAGGGAACAAAGTTATTCATAAAGTTCATGGGCTTAGATACATTGTAATTCATTGAGCCGATATCACGACGCATTAGATCAACCGAGCCGGTCATTAACCGCATCGTATGATTCATCTGCGACATATGCGTTACCACATCGTCCATTGAATTCGCCTGACGATCAATTGTGCCGCGGATTTCATGCATATTGTCGGAAACTGCCTGCATGTGCACGGTCACAACCTTCATGTTATTTGAAATCGCATTCATGTTAGCAGCAACAGTCTGTACATCACGCGTCAGACTATAAATCAGGTAGAAGCCATAACCTGCAAGAATCACAAAGGCGATCAGTGCTGGATAGACGATGACCTCCCAGCGATGTGCACTTGCCTCGAATATACCAGTGAGTCTTTCAACACTGGTTGCCATACAGTTTTCACAATCCGCCGGTCCTTTCAGTGCGGGTCCCGGTACATCTACCTCTACGCCTTCTGCTAGCTCATTGGCCATGGGTATCTACCCCTAAAAAATTCGTTCGTTTATCACTTTATTGCTCAATACAGAGCCTCGCCCCGTGCGCTCCGACTCAATGCAGTCCGGTTAAGCGCTAATTATTATCACCCTTCTTGACCCGATCCATGAGCCGCTGTTCGAGATCCTTCGCCTTTTCAGGGGCCAACCCATACAGCACTTTCACCAAGTGCATGGCCTGTCCCATGTGTCCTATCTCTGCCAGTCGATCGGCCGCCTTACTGTAAGCAGCTGCCTCCTCTTCATAGCGCCCTTGTGCGAAGTATAGATTACCCAGTTCGCCGATAGCATCTGGGTTTCTCGGTTGCTGTTCTGCAAGGCGTCTGTAACTCTCTTCAGCCTGTTCATATTCACCCTGCCAGAAGGCGTTCCGAGCACCCTGCAAGGAGGCTATCCCTGGTTGCGTATTTTGCTTCTCCTCACCACCGGGAACGCTCTCAATCTCTACCGTCGACACGACTGCATCATCGACCTTTGCCTCAGATGACGCCTCGATCAGAGGTGTGGCTTGCGCCTCGGATTGAGACTCAACCAGCTGATCTACTGGGCTCTTTACCTCAATAACAGGCGGTTCAACATCAGGCTCATCTGTAACAGTCTCAGTCGCCGCTGGTTTCAGATCACTGCTGACCTCTTCAACGTTTGCCACCTCAGGAACTGCCGGTTGCTCAAGCAGCGTCACTGCCGTCGCTTTAACTTCATTTGAGGCGGATACCTTTTCAGATGATACCTTATCTACCCCTTCACTACCCGTTATTACGGTCTCAGAGCTATCAGACTCCCCTGCCACCTCATTGAGCGCCTCTACCTGCTGTTGTACCTGCTCATCTATCGCCTCAAATCCCTTTTGTAGCTCGGGATAGAGCTCTTCACGATAGAAATAGCCCACAATGCCTGCAATTAGCAGTGCCGCAAGAAAAGTATAATTCAACATATAGCGAAAAAATTTCATCATTTGGGGCTCTTTCTCTCTATCAGGCAAACTGCGGGTAGAGTGCGGTCGCCAGCTCCTCAAACTCAACGGCTGATTTACAACCAGGCATCAATTCAAACACTGCCAATCCTTCACTGAAGGAGCGGCGGAAGATCGTACGCTGCCTCAAGCGGTGCTCCATCACCTCAATACCCGGGAGCATTCTCAACGCCTCAGCCGTCTCATCCGACTCTCGTACCGCATGGTGGGTATCGGCGCGGTTAACAAAGGCGAGAATCTCCGTGGCGTGGTTTGCCTCAGTCTCATTCAAAATATTGAGAAAACGCTGCGTGGCCCAGACATCGGCCTGACTCGGCGGTACCGGAATCACAATTCTGTTAGCAGTGATCAGCGCCTCTTTCATCGCATCAAGATTGGCGGCACCCACATCGACCAGCACCTCACCATTGTGGTGACGAAGGTTGTCAGTGATGTTGCTCTCTGTCTGGTAGACCTGAAAGGGTGGTGCATGGCCATCTTCACGCCGCACCTCTGCCACATCCAGCAAGGTACATTGAGGGTCTAGATCATATGCAACCACTGGCTGTCCCTTGGTAGCCAGCCAGATACCAAGATTAAATGTGATCGTGCTCTTACCAGAGCCGCCTTTAAGATTAGCAATTACCGTTATCATTATCGTTTGCTACCTTTTTCCTCAAGCCTTAGGGCTTCGACTCCATCCATCCAAACCCCACCAAACTGCTGTAACTTAATAACCTTGTAGCGCTGAGTAGAGCATCAACTCATTCATCAACGTCGAAAGCGAACCACTCACCGTGATATTCACCCAGAAATCACCGTTGGGATTTACCGCGCCGCGCATCGATCCCCACGGTCCGTAATAGTTCACTGGACTCCAAGGCTGTCGCCACGGACTCATACCCCTGACACTGTTCGGATACCCCCAACGCGGATAACCCATCTGCGCCGGGTAGGGATTCACCACCCCCCCTCTATAGGCGGGCATGTAGGGGTAGTTCGGCACCCCCTGCCAGGCTTCAACACCCGTCGAAAGAAGCAACAAAAGACCCAACAAGTTAATTCGCCAGCGCCTCAATCCTCTCCCCCACTACAACATCAGAAGTTTGCCCTTAATTACCACCCCAACCGCTATAAGGGTTGCGATTCCAGCGACTAATCGTCGGAAATGATCTTGGTGCATAACTATTAGTATTTGCAGCTACCAACGTGGGCTGATAACGATTTACCTGTTCGACAACCGGTTTTCTCTGATGAACTGCTGCCGTGCGGCGCCATTGGCTTGGTGCAGAGGCACGATTCTGCTGCCAACGGGGGGGCAGCGGCCGGCGGTAGGCTGTCATAGCGGGTTGGCGCCAAGTCGGTTGAGGCGCTGCAATATAGCGTGGCTGAGAGACTGGCCAAGGTGCATATCGTTGTCCTGCAGGACGTGGGTACGGATTATTCATACCCCAATTTCTACTCGGCTGCGAGAAGCGGGCCTGCTGAAAACTACTTCTCTGCAAGGGACGATAGACCGCTTGCTGAGCAGGTGCCGGGTAGCGATTCGCCCTCTGCCAAGGGTTGGCATAGCGCGGCTGGGCCAGAGGAGCTCTTGCCTGCCTCTGCCAGGCGGGACGATTCCAGCCGCTCACAGTGCGATTAGGCTGTGCCGGTGGATATTTGGCCATTCTTGATACCGGAGGCGCACCGAAGAAGTGCATGGGCTGCGGAGGCATCTGTGCCATCTGCGGTGCAGGACGCACCGGCCATGGCGCTTTCTGATAGGAGGTAGGTGGGTAGTTCACACGGCCGTATGAATGCGAGGGCCGACCCTGAGCCATATAGCTGCCACGAGGAGGTTGTGAAAAACGCGATCGGTAACGCGGCATCGGCTGCTGTACCCACTGGGGTGCACGAAAGGCGATGGGGTTATGCATCATAGGTGCTGCAAAAGGGGCTGGCGCACTAATCTGTGGCGTCATGAAACGTGGAGGCATCGGAGGAGGTGGTGGTTGCATTTGGTAGGTATGCGGCATCGGCGGTACGGGTGGGTAACCCGATGCAGCGGCTTCAACCGAGCAGAGAATGGGAAGTACCGCTACTGCACCCATCACCTTGACTATTAAGCTTTTCACTTCAAATATTTCCTCGTTATCTGTCGCTGGTTGCGACATGCGCAAACTCGTTATCACGACTTTGGCTTTGTAATCTTCGTAAATCCTGCTGGAATCTCAAACAGCTCAACTGGCTGCGGCCCAACCTTGATGTCGCGGAGTTCACGTATGTAACCCCCCTCCATCTCCTCACGGATAGAAATCTTTAATTCGAGATCGAACCACTGAAAGGAGTGACTCGTCTGGCCGTCAGAACGGGTCACGGTCAGCTTCCACTTCTCAGTTTCACGACCATTTAGATCCTCGTTTTTGAGCAGCCGAAGTTCAGAGACTGTACCATCCGGATAGATCTGGCGTAACGGCATCATTCGCAACTCATCTAGCCACATCAGTGTACGTTCGACGGTCCCTTTATTGTTTGAAATCAGCTCCCACTTGACACTACTACGTCCATGCACCGACTCGCGGCCTAATGGCTTACAAGCAACATTCTCAACATCCTGACACGGATTATCATTTGAAGAGCGCTGCGCGATCGCTGAGGGAACATTTCCACCCTTGCGTTCCATGTAGGACTTCTGCGCAGTAAGCAACATAACCCTGCGCCCCTCCTTCACATAGGAGATATCAGCAACACTCTCACCGCTTGCGGAGAGATACTCGCTTCGAACCTTATCACTGCCAACATACATCTTCGCCCGCATCTCGGGACGCTGCGGTATTACCTGTACCGCCTCGGCCGAGAACTCAATGCTCTCCGCCGCAAATAGGGGGCCTGAAACAGACCAGAAAAGTAGCGGTGCAACACACTGCAGAACACCCGCCAATAAACTTTTTGATAACTTTTCGATATTCATCTCAACCTGCTTACAGGGTGAATTTTCTTCAAAAACAGGGTCCCGGTCAGACCAGGAGATTAGAATGACTGCATCGCACCTAGATGCGATGCAGCTTCAGGCCACTTATTGTGCAGGCGCTGCCGGTGCAGCAGCCGCGACAGGAGCGCCGTAGCCGTAAGGAGCACCATATGGAGCGCCATAACCGTAAGGAGCACCATAGCCATAAGGAGCATAACCACCGTTATAACCGTTATAACCGTTATAACCGTTATAGCCGTTATACATATTGCTATTACCACGACCGCTGCCACTCATTGAGAATGACATGTCACCACTACCGGAACCATCACCATAGCCGTTACCGTTGCCCCAGCCATTGTTATTGTTGTTCCAGCCGTTGTTACCCCAGCCGTTGTTATTCCATGGACCACCGCCCCACCATGCATTCGCAGATGAAAGAGGGGCAGCAGCTGCGCCGATCAGACCCGCCAGGACGAGTGCTTTAGTCAGGTTTTTCATTTCCATTCTCCAAACATATAAGTTGAGTTTTAACAGGATCATCCTGTCTCTACCTACCCCCTATCGTGCTTAAAGCTAATGAACGCAGGAGGCCTCTCGCTCATCATCATCAGGATAAGCCGTGAAATAAACACGACACTTATCCAAATCCTACTCAAACTCCTGTTAAACCCATTACTTTGCAAACAAGAGCATCAAAAACCCATAAACGGCCAATCGCCGTTTCCATTACCCCAGGGGAAACTATTTCCAGAACCACTCCAGGGCGACCACATTCCGTTGGAGAATGGGTTCCCCGTCTCCCAACTATTTCCTGAATAGGGGTACTGCATTGCATAACCTGGATTTGAATAGCCTCGGTTTGCATAGCCCCAACTTGGAGCCGGATTGTAATTTTGCATCACTCTGGGTTGGGATCTCTCAGGAACGCTACGCTCGGTCCGCTTTTCATCACGCCAATCACTTTTGGGTGTTGGAGGGAGCTCTCCCCAGGGACGTGACTGTTTCGGTTGCTGAGACTCAACAGGACGCCTCTTTACAGACCAGGGGTTCACGCCTGTTTCATCCAGCTCTTGAGGGAAATATGGGGCAGACTGAGGCTGTTTAGGCTGATACTGGCTTGGTCGCTCAACGGGCACCCCCTTCCAGCCGCGAGTTCCACCGATGACCTGCCAAACCGGCGCAGGCTGTGCCTGCTTAGGCGCAGCCTTTTTCTCAGGCTCCGGCTCGCTACCCCAACCCAGTACCGTATCGACGATGAAGAACGAGCCAATAATGGCCAGCAATCCAACGCCTCTCTTTTTGATCAGTTCTCCGTTCATCATCTAGTAGTCGGCAAATCAATTAAGATTAATAACCGTTCCCATACCCTCTCTGAGGAATACGATAGCCATACGGCATCGGCGGCATCATATAGTTTCTAGCTGGCATTGCCCTACGCACAGCTCCCCACTGATTAGGGATAACATAGGACGGACGCGGACCACTCCACATTGGCGGATAGCGCATCCAACGTGGATCGGGGGCCACCCCCCGATTATAGCGGGCGATCTCTCTAGCTGGCGTTCGATAACCTCCACACTGAGGAATCACACCCTCCTCTTGTACTGCCTGACTCATACCCTCCCCTGCTCTTTCACCAGCAGTCGTCACAGGTGATGTGGCTGGAGCGGCACGGTTAGCAACTACACCTGGAGACTGCGCTTCTGGCACATAGCCAGAGGGCACATCCAGTGGGCGATACGTAGCGCTGGGAACAGCTTCACCGCCAAGAGAAATGGAACGATAGGGTCCTGGAGGAGGCATGACCCCATCGTATTGAGTCGAGGCATCTGAATGCCCATCCACAGCATCCGAGCTAACCGGTGTGCCATCAACCGCCGCAGAGAGGGGTAGCGAAAGTGAAACCATCGCTGCAGCAATCACAATCCTCTTTATTCTATTAAGCGTCATAACAGCACCACCCAACAGCCCCTTGCATCGTCCAGAAGAAGAGTCCGTAAACCAGAATTATTTGAGACGGATACCACGTCTTCTCCTCTGCCCGGCCGACTTTGTTTCACTCTTCTTTGGTGCCGCCTTTTTGGCTGGGGCTTTTTTGGCTGGAGCCTTCTTTGCAGCTGCTTTTTTAACCGGTGTCTTCTTGGCAGCACTCTTCTTCGGAGCAGCTTTCTTCGGAGCGGCCTTCTTGATAGCGGGCTTTGCAATTTCGACTGATTCAGTAGCTACCTTGTCCGCTTCCGCTTTCTCTGCTTCGGCCTTCTCTGCTGCAGCCTTCTCTGCTGCAGCCTTCTCTGCTGCAGCCTTCTCTGCTGCAGCCTTCTCTGCTGCAGCCTTCTCTGCTGCAGCCTTCTCT